>JAZUEH010000087.1:0-12413 GCA_045640065.1 Bacteroidaceae bacterium | reverse complement strand
TATCCCAGGTGCGGCAGCTAACATATCCGGGGAAAAAGATGATAAGACTTACATCATTGAGATAGACCACATTTCCAAGTGGTTCGGCGACAAGCAGGTTCTCGATGATGTAAGTCTTTTTGTCAAGAAAGGTGAATTCGTGACAATCCTCGGGCCTTCAGGTTGCGGAAAGACCACTCTGCTCAGAATCCTGGCAGGTTTCAACCTTCCCACTGAAGGTTCCGTACGCATGAACGGAACGGACATCACCGAGATTCCGCCACATCAGAGACCCATGAACACCGTGTTCCAGCGCTATGCACTGTTCCCACATCTGAACGTCTATGACAACATCGCATTCGGGCTCAAGCTCAAGAAGGTCGATGAGGACAGCATAGACAAGCAGGTACGCCGCGTACTCAAGATGGTAGGTCTTACCGACTATGAGGAACGCGATGTGGAATCACTGTCAGGCGGTCAGCAGCAGCGTGTTGCCATTGCACGTGCCATCATCAACAAGCCACAGGTCCTGCTTCTTGATGAACCTCTTGCAGCACTTGACCTCAAGATGCGCAAGGACATGCAGCTCGAACTCAAGCAGATGCACAAGGAACTTGGCATCACCTTCATATACGTCACACATGACCAGGAAGAGGCGCTGACACTCAGCGACACCATCGTAGTCATGAACAAGGGCAAGGTCCAGCAGATTGGAAAGCCCACAGACATCTACAACGAGCCGGTGAACCCCTTCGTGGCCGATTTCATCGGTGACAGCAACATTCTGAACGGCATTATGGTCGAAGACCGCAAAGTGCAGTTCATGTACCACGAATTCGAATGTGTTGACGAGGGCTTCCAGCCGAACGAGCACGTTGACGTAGTGCTCCGCCCCGAAGACATATACATCATGGCACGCAACGACAAAGGTCAGATTAACGGCACGGTTCAGACCTGCATCTTCAAGGGCGTCCATTATGAAATGACAGTAATAACCGACCATGGATACGAGCTTCTCATCCAGGACTACAATGCCTTTGAGGTAGGTCAGGAGGTCAGCATGATCATCAAGCCGTTCGATATCCATGTAATGCACAAGGAACGCTTCAACAACAGCATCCACGGCACTCTCAAGGACAGTGCCCACATTGAAATGCTTGGCGGTCTGTTCGAATGCGAACCGGTCGAGGACATTGAGCCCGGTTCAGATATCATGGCCGATGTCGAGTTTGAGGACATCGAGCTCATGGACTACACCGAAGACGGAGGCGCAGCAGGTTGCGTGAGCTTCATCCTCTACAAAGGCAACCATTACCAGCTGACAGTCACATCGGACAACGGTGACGACATATACGTCTATACCAACGAAGTCTGGGATGACGGCGACATGGTAGGAATCAGGATTCTACCCAAGGACATAAGGAATATACGCAGGATATGAGCCTATCAAAACTGGTACAGAAGCGTAGCAACTGGGTAGCCCCCTACGTTCTCTTTCTGGTTCTGTTCGTGGTGCTGCCCCTGCTGCTCATTGCCGTTTACGCTTTCCGTAATCCGGCCGGACAGTTCACACTTCAGAACTTCGTCAAGTTCGCGACCCAGTCCGAAGCGATGAACACGTTCATCTATTCGGTTGGCATTGCAATCATAACGACCCTGCTGTGCATACTCCTGGGATACCCCGCAGCATATATCCTGGCCGACTCCAAACTGAACAGGAGCAAGAGTCTGGTACTGCTGTTCATACTTCCCATGTGGATAAATGTGCTGATGCGTTCGTTGGCAACAGTGGCCCTGTTCGATTTCCTGCATCTGCCGCTTGGCGAGGGGGCACTCATTTTCGGTCTGGTCTATGATTTCCTGCCGTTCATGATCTACCCTATCTACAACTCGATCCAGAAGATCGACAAGAGTTATATAGAGGCCGCACATGATCTTGGCGCGACCACACGTCAGGTCTTCACACGTGTCATCTGGCCCCTGTCGATTCCTGGAATCATCAGCGGCATCATGATGGTGTTCCTTCCGACAATCTCCACATTCGCCATCTCTGAAATCCTGACGCTCAACAACAAACGTCTGTTCGGTTCTATCATCCAGGACAACATGATGATGAGCGACACCATGAACTATGGTGCTGCCCTGTCACTCATCATGCTGATAATAATTGCAATAACCAGCGCCGTCAGCGGTGATGACAGCGATCTTAGCGAAGGAGGCAGTCTGCTATGAAGAAGTTACTTGCAAAATCATACCTGTATGTCCTGCTTCTGGTGCTCTACGCTCCGATAGCAATCATCATCCTGTTCTCGTTCACCAATTCCAAGACAATCGGTGACTGGCGCGGCTTTTCACTTGACCTCTACGCCAACCTGCTGTCCGGTCAGGCTGCACACAGTGCAACCATTACACAGGCCGTCATCAACACTCTGGTCATTGCCCTTATAGCTGCTGCATTCTCAATGCTTCTCGGCAGCATTGCAGCTGTCGGCATATTCAACATCCGCAACCGTAAGGTGCGCAAGGCCATACAGTTTGCCAACAACATCCCCATGATCAACCCGGACATCATTACCGGCATATCGCTGTTCCTGCTGTTCGTAAGTCTGGGCATTTCAGGCGGCTACGTAACTGTTGTCCTGGCTCATATAGCATTCTGCACACCATATGTGGTTTTGAGTGTCATGCCGCGTCTTACGCGGATGAACCCCAACATCTATGAAGCGGCGCTTGATTTGGGCGCGACCCCGATACAGGCATTCAACAAGGTCATCATACCCGAAATCAAGCCCGGCATGGTGAGCGGTTTCATCCTTTCCTTCACTCTGTCCATTGACGATTTCGCCGTGACACTGTTCACCAAGGGCAGCAACGGTCTTGAAACCCTTTCCACATACATATACGCCGATGCCCGAAAAGGCGGTCTGACACCGGAGCTGCGCTGTCTGGCAGCCATAATCTTCCTGACTGTACTTATACTGCTTATCATAATCAACCGTCGGAGCAGCCGTTTCAACAAAGAACAATAAACAACCAATCAAACACCAAAAACGAAAATGAAAACATTAACAGGAAAAATCCTGCTGGCAGCAGCCATTCTTTCAGTTCCATTCATTTCTGTAAAAGCCGATGATGACCGTGCGCATACCCTGAAGGTGTATAACTGGGCCGATTACATTGACGAGGACCTGATTCCTGAATTCGAGCAGTGGTACAAGGAAAACACAGGTGAAGAGGTTCACATCCTCTACCAGACCTTCGACATCAACGAAGTCATGCTCACCAAGATTGAAACAGGACATGAGGACTACGATGTGGTATGTCCGTCAGAATACATTATCGAGCGCATGCTCAAGAACGACCTGCTTCTGCCTCTGGACCGCAATTTCGGCAATGTTCCCGATTATACGAAGAACGTTTCCCCGTTTGCCGTCGAGAAGTTTGACGAAATGTCAGCCGCCGGCCGCCGTGCCAGCGACTATGCCGTAGGTTTCATGTGGGGAACCACCGGAGTCATGTACAACAAGGCTTTCGTCAAGAAGGAAGAGGCAGAAACATGGGGAATCCTTTGGGATCCGCGCTATGAAGGCAGAATCCTCATGAAGGATGCCGTACGCGACGTTTACGGTTCACTTATGATGTACATCCGCCAGGATGAGATAAAGTCAGGACGTGCCACACGCGAACATGTCATGAATGACGCCAGCGACGCTTCCCTGAAACTGTTTGAAGACACCATGCTGCAGGCAAAGAAGAACTTTGCCGGCTGGGAAGTCGATTTCGGAAAGGAGCGCATGATCCAGGGCAAGGCATGGGCGAACATCACCTGGAGCGGTGACGCCATGTGGGCTCTTGATGAGGTTGGCGATGAGATTGAACTTGACTACGTTGTTCCCGTCGAAGGCAGCAACGTATGGTTTGACGGCTGGGTAATCCCGAAATACGCCAAGAACGTCAAGGCTGCCAACTGGTTCATCAACTTCATGTGTACCAGTGAAAACGCACTCCGCAACATGGATGCCATCGGTTATGTCAGCGTAATCGGAACTCCCGAAGTTCTTGAAGCCAAGATTGACGACAGTCTTGATGAGACCATAGACCTGTCATACTTCTTCGGAGAAGGTGCTGACAGCGTGAAGGTGAATTCCATCCAGTATCCTGATGCAAAGGTAATCGCGCGTTGCGCTCTCATGCACGATGCAGGAAACCGCACCGAGGCCATGCTTGACATGTGGTCACGCATCAAGGGCGACAGCCTGCACACCACCACTCTCATCATCATCGGCATTGTGGTCGCACTCATCATCGCATTTGCAGCAGTCAGGGCATCAGGCAAGAACAGGAAGGCCAAAAGGAAAGCCGATGCCAGGAAGACTTCATCAAGACATTGACCTATAGATTTTTTTCATTATGTTTGTCTGACAAAACAGACTGATATGAATACCAGCGACAGCATAGTCATAATTCCGACCTACAACGAGAAGGAAAACATTGAAAACATCATCAGGGCCGTAATGGACCTTGAACACGGATTCAATATTCTCATCATTGATGACGGTTCACCAGACGGTACTGCCGGCATTGTAAAGAGACTCATGGAAACCGAATTCCAGAACCGTCTTTTCATTGTCGAACGCAGCGGGAAACTGGGACTTGGCACAGCCTACATAACAGGCTTCAAGTGGGCCATCGAGCATGGATATGACTATGTCTTCGAAATGGATGCCGATTTCTCACATGCCCCGTCTGACCTGCCACGGCTCTATGCCGCGTGCAGCGATCAGGGGTATGACCTTGCCATAGGTTCCCGTTACGTAAGCGGAGTCAATGTGGTCAATTGGCCCATGGGACGCGTTCTCATGTCATATTTCGCATCGAAATACGTCCACATGATTACCGGCCTGCCCATTCATGACACCACAGCAGGCTTCAAGTGCTACCGCCGTCAGGTTCTGGAAACCATAGAACTGGACAAGATCCATTTCAAGGGATACGCCTTCCAGATTGAAATGAAGTTCACCGCATTCAAGTGCGGATTCAAGATCAAGGAAGTTCCGGTTGTCTTTGTAAACCGCGAACTTGGTACCTCGAAAATGAGCGGAGGCATATTCAGCGAAGCCCTGTTCGGAGTCATCCGCCTGAAACTGTCCAGTCTGTTCAGAAAATATCCGCAGAAAGCATAATGAAATACCTGTACATTGCCTACCAGTACCTCATAGCCCTTCCGGTCATGATTGTCGTGACCATTGTCGCGGCGCTGGTCTGCATTGTCGGGTGTCTTTTCGACAACCGTTTCTGGGGATACTGGCCGGGCATGATATGGGGACGCATATTCTGTTTCATGTTTCTTATTCCCGTCAAGGTTTCCGGAAGAGAGAACATTCAGGAAGGGCGCTCATACGTGATTGTGGCAAACCATCAGAGTTTCTTTGACATCTTCTCGCTATACGGATACATAGGCATCAAATTCAAGATGATGCTCAAGAAGGAAATCGGTCAGCTCCCGTTTGTAGGATGGGCTTGCCGTAGCGCCGGATTCATTATCGTTGACAGGGAATCGGCCGTCAATTCCGCAAGAAGCATGAAAGAGGCCGAAAAACGCCTCACTGACGGCATGTCACTGATTGTATTCCCCGAAGGCACCCGTACCCGCAACGGACAGATGGGACGCTTCAAGCGCGGTGCCTTCCAGATAGCCAAGGACCTTGATCTGGAAATCCTTCCCATTACACTGAACGGATGCTTTGAGACAATGCCAAGCGGAAGCTGGCACGTCAACCGCCACCCCATTTCCATTACCGTTCACAAAGCCGTATCCATAGAGCCCCACGACAATGACATGAGAGCACTGGCCGACAGGGTTGCCGGAATAATAGGAAGCGCTTTGGAAACGAAGTGATCAGCGGGAATATCCTACCGATTTGAGATACTGGTCAACTGCAGAGTTCTTGAGGAACTTCTCAGGTGCGACATCAACGATACGCCTGACAAGAGGAGGAATGTTGCCGTTTGTTGTCGGACCGAACGTCAGCATAAGGAAAGCTCCTACCGCAGCCTGTTCTTTGAAATTCGATGATATGAAGCCGAATATCAGATCTTCACATTCCGCAATTATGCTTGAAATGCTGTCGCGTGTTGCCTGTATTTCCTGACGGTCAACGACATCGGCCTGATACAGTTGCTGAATTTTCTGCTGCATATCGTCAAAACGGTTGTCAATTTCATTCTTCTCTTCCAGGAACGAATAGAACAGATTGTTCTGGCGGGTTCCGTGTGCAACCATTTCAGTTGGGGACAGTCTGACCTTTGTCCTGCCCTTTTCCAGGTACATCGGTATTACCGGTACATAGTCCTTGCAAAGCATGACAAAGCGTACGGTATCGGTTGCACCGTCCATATTGAACGTCCCATGACTGACTGTACAGGAGTCAAGAACCTGGAATCCCTGCTGGGTATATTCAACAAGAGACATGACATGACCGTCATAGCCATGTCCGTCAACATTGCCCTCAATCTGGTAACTTCCCATACACGAAGCACACATAAGTGCGCCCGTCAGAACGCTCCCGATACCGCAAATTGAACTGAGTCTCTGCTTCATACAATTTTTGACGCTGCAAAATTAGCATGAAAATATATCAGTCACCTGTAAAAAAAATCTAAATGAAATTAGAAGTTGTTGGGGAATATGAAATGTTGTTTAATTTTTGGCCGAATCAAGCTGTTTCTGTCTCTTCTCCATTCTGAAAGCCGAATACAGTTCAAAGACTGCAGCAATGGTAAGAGTGACTATCCAGCTGTTCTTCCGTGTCAATGAAAGAAGAATGCTGCGAAGCGTGTCATTCATTCCCGAAGCTTCCTGCATCAGTCTTGCATGGTATGGTCCGGCATACATCAGAACGGCTGTAACAAGAATGGACACGGCACCCAGGACCTGCTGGAAATGCAGTCTTTTCATGATCGGATCATCACCACGATATGAGTCTGACAGCTGGGCCGGCACAAAGAACAGCGCACCGGCCGAAAACAGCCACGGTGCATAGTCCCATCCGGTTATCATGACAGCGGCACCGACAAGCAGCAGAGTGCCTCCAACTACGGTACACGCCTCCAGGAAATGAGTCTTCAATGTATTGTCCATCGGATATGATTACTTTTTTTACCGCTTCTCAATGAAAACGTCCTCATCGGCACGGTGCATGCCGAACTTTTCGCGTGCAAGCCGCTCAATGATGACACTGTCATTGCTCAGTTCCTCAAGTATTGCCTCATTCCGTTCCTTTTCCCTGCGGACTTCGTCAATCTGATGCTGAAGGTCCCTGATTTCGCGTTTCAGCGCAATCTGCTTCACATAACTGTTGTCGCTGGCCACAATGATGATGACAAGAAACAGTACCAGAACCACAAGATACCTGTGTCTGCGCCACAAATCGGCAAGTTTATTGAGGAACGGGCTTTCCATAAAGATTACAATCAGTTTTTCAACCGATGCAAAAATAGCATTATTTCCATTCCCCTCTTTGCCCTTTCCATAGAAAAACCTTACCTTTGACTAAATTTGGTCCACAAATGGAAGACTATATTGTATCAGCACGAAAATACCGTCCGGCCACATTCGACACAGTGGTAGGTCAGGGTGCGCTTACAGCCACCCTCAAGAATGCCATCATGCAGGGAAAGCTGGCCAACACATATCTGTTCTGCGGTCCTCGCGGAGTCGGCAAGACCACCTGCGCCAGAATATTCGCAAAGACCATAAACTGCCAGAATCCCGGCCCTGACGGAGAAGCATGCGGAGAATGTGAATCCTGCCGCAGCTTCAATGCGGAACTGCGTTCGTACAACGTGTTCGAGCTTGATGCCGCCAGCAACAACTCGGTCGATGACATACGTACCCTGACCGAGCAGGTACGCATCCCGCCAATGAACGGCAAATACAAGGTGTATATAATCGACGAGGTCCATATGCTTTCCACAGCAGCCTTCAACGCATTCCTCAAGACACTTGAAGAGCCGCCACGTTACGCCATTTTCATTCTGGCCACAACTGAAAAGCACAAGATTATCCCGACCATACTTTCACGCTGTCAGATATATGACTTCAACCGCATAACTGACGCTGACATTGTTGGCCACCTCAAGAATGTCGCACAGAAGGAAGGGATCGAAGCCGAAGACAAGGCGCTTGAACTTATTGCCCGCAAGTCCGATGGAGGCATGCGTGACGCACTGTCCATCTTCGACCAGACCGCGAGTTTCACCGGAGGACATGTCACATATGAGAAAACGCTGGAGAATCTGGGCATCATAGATACCGACTGCTATTTCAGGCTGACCGACATGCTGCTCGAAAAGCGCATTCCGGAATCGCTGCTGCTTCTGGACAGCATACTGGCCAAGGGGTTTGACGGCAACCATCTCATTGGCGGACTAATGCTGCACCTCAGAAACCTCATGGTAAGCCGTGACGAATGCACCCTGCCGCTTCTGGACGCCAGCGCCGAAATGCGCCAGCGCTATCAGGCGCAGGCCGCAAAATGCAAGCCCAAGTTCCTGTACCGTGCCATGAAGGTATGCAACGACTGCGACCTGAACTACCGCGCCAGCAAGAACAAGCGCCTGCTTGTGGAACTTACACTGATTCAGGCGGCTCAAGCCGATGAAGATGACGACAGCAGTGGGCGAAAGCCCAAAAGACTGAAACCCATTTTTGCACTACTGAAAACGGCCCCTGTTCAGAACAGGCAGGCCGAGAGACCCGTTGCAGCAGCCGCCGGACCTGCAGCACAACCCACAACACAACCTGCAGTACAGCCTGCAGCCCAGAAAAAGCAGGCCATTCCAAGCTTCAAGGCAGACAGTGTCTTCACATCGATTTTCGGCAATTCCAACATGGCAGGGAGAGACCGTCATGAGGAAAGTCAGAAACAGGAAAACGCATCCGGTCCGGCACCGGCTGGAAAGAACCTGACTGACACTCTGCTGCAGATGAACTGGACAGGTTTCGCATCGGGCCTTGACCGGACAGACGCTCCACTCAAGAACCGCATGGCCAACTGCCGTCCATCAATCATATCCGGGACCTCGTTCCTTGTCAAGGCCGACAACCCCATGGTCGCCAAGGAACTGGAAACTGCCAGACCGCGCATTCTTGCCCATATGCAGAAGGCACTTGGCAATCCGGCCATCAGCATGGAGATTGAGGTTGACACGGAACGCCACATGGAACACATTCTTACACGCGACCAGCTGTACGAGAAAATGAAAAAATCATGTCCGGCTCTTGTCGAACTGGACACGATCTTCAGTCTTGAACTGCGCTGACAGTTTTTTGAGTGGATCAGCCTATTGCTTCAAGCGGCTCCACGAACTCCATGTCAAGCGCCTTGGCAACGTTGCGGTTCGTAACCTTTCCCTTGTAGATATTCAGACCCTTGGCAAGACCCGGATCAAGGCGGACAGCCTCTTCCAGACCCTTCTCGGCCATGAGCATTCCGTACTTGAAGGTGGCGTTTGCAAGAGCTACAGTCGATGTGTAAGGCACAGCGCCCGGCATGTTGCCAACGCAGTAGTGTACTATGCCCTGCTCCACGAATACGGGATCGTCGTGTGTGGTCACGTGCGATGTCTCACAGCAACCGCCCTGGTCAATGGCCACATCGACAATTACGGCACCCTTCTTCATGAGAGGCAGATGTTCCTTGCGGATAAGATGCGGAGTACGGCCGCCCGGAATAAGCACTGTACCAATTACCAGGTCTGCAGTAGAAAGCACCTTGCGGATATTGGCTTCTGTCGAATAGAGAGTCTCGACAGAATTGCCGAACACATCATCAAGATATGACAGACGGTTCAGGTTCACATCGAGCAGAGTCACCTGGGCACCTATTCCTATGGCAGCCTTGGCTGCGTATGTGCCGGCAATACCACCACCAAGGATTACGATACGTCCCTTCTCAACGCCAGGAACACCGCCAAGCAGAATGCCTCGGCCTCCATAGCTCATTTCCACGTACTTGGCGCCCTGTTGGATGGACAGACGTCCGGCAATCTGAGACATGGGTCGCAGACAGGGAAGATTGCCCTGAGCGTCAGTGATGGTCTCGAATGCAACGGCCTTGCAACCGCTCTTGAGCAGTGCATTGGCCAGACCGGGATTCGGTGCAAGATGCAGGTAAGTGAACAGTATCTGATCCTTGCGGAGCATGTGATATTCGCATTCTTCGGGTTCCTTGACCTTGACGATCATCTCTGCCTTAGCAAAAACCTCATCGGGAGTGGCGCAGATGGTTGCACCGGCCGCCTTGTAGGCATCGTCACAGAAGCCCGCTCCTTCGCCGGCCTTTGTCTCCACCAGTACTGTGTGGCCTTTAGCCACAAATGCACTCACGTTGTCGGGGGTCAGGCCCACACGGTATTCGTGATTCTTCAGCTCACGTGTTGTTCCGATAATCATAATGTATAATTATGTTAGAAAAAACTTAGCATTTCAACAAATAACATGCGAAAATAATATAAATATTCAATATGACATTGCAATATGCATAACAATTTCAGCAATTTGTCAAATATGGTCAGAACTTTATCGGCTGGGCGTTCTGCAGATGCTCAGAGAGCTCCTCGTCGGTTATTTTATACAGTTTGGGGGTAATGGAACGAGGATACCGGCCAAAGAACGGATCCATGCTGACATAGAACTCCAATTTATCTGTTCTGAAATGTCTTAAGATAAGTCGGCGAATCTCCACCAGCCTTGTCGATGCACATACTGTAATTCCATTAACCCCGTCCGGAAATGTTGTAATACAGAAATAATGCCTGGTCATTCTGTTGACACGCACAAGATTCTGCCCGGCCTTTCCATGATGGCTTATTGTCAGATGTCTGCCATATTCCCTGTTTATACGTTCCATCATGCTGCGGAACACTTTCCCGTGCGATGAAGTATCGTCAATACCGTTAAGATAAATGTAATAATGGATCATCTCATGAATGACGACATCCTCAAGTTCATTTTCAGGCAAATCGAAGCCGGTACTGATTTTCAGACGGAAATCACATCTGGAAACCGTTCTTCCAAAACAGTCCGACCTTGTCCTGCTTTCCATCTTACCTAAGAAACTGCCTGCTCTGGTCAGGACTATCGGCACAGCAGGAAGAGACCCTTCAAAGCAAAGCGCGTTGAAACGGTCAAACGCTTTCTGTACGAACCCGGTTGTGGCAATCATCACTGTCTGCCAGAAAGAATGGCCTGTCTTTCGTCTTCAGGAAACTTCTCTATGGCATAGCGCAGCATGGTCCGCGGCATTCTGGCAACATTCGAGTCAATCCAGATGCGCAGTCTGTCCATGTCCCGCTTACCGGCATCGCGCAACAGCCAGCCCACAGCTTTCTGCAGAAGATCGTGGAGAGGCTGTGGCTTCTCAAGGAAGATTCCAGCTATTGCATAGGTGTCGTCAAGCTCCCCATGGCGAATCATCTGCATGGTTGATACAATCCCCATGCGCTGCTCCCAGATGGTCTTTCCGTTCCGGGCAAGATCGTATAGCAGAGAACGGTCACGGTCAAGGAGCCATCGGCCCAGAATCTCATAGCAGCTCAAATCAACCAGATCCCAGTTATTGATGCGGTCGGTATGCTCCAGATAGAAGTCTACGCAACGTTTCTGAAGTTCCGCATCTTTCCTTGCGTGAGTGAAAATCTGCACCAGTGTCAGCAGTGCAGCCAGTCTTAATTCATGATACTCGCTCTGAATGCATTCCTCCAGTTCATCGAATCCGGTTTCCTTCCAGCAGTTCTTCACCACATCCCTGGTCACCGGCACCTTTATGCCAAGGAACCTGTCACCATATCCATACTGTCCCGGAGCCGTCTTGAAAAAGCGGGACAGTCCGGCGACCTGCGCAGGATCAGCGCATGAAAGCATTTCTGACAGAAGTCTGTTCATCTCTTCAAAAGCTGTTTATCCATTCGCAAAATTAAGCAGAATCTGCCGAACAGGGAACAGGCTCCGTTTCCATTTTCACTGTCCGCGAAAATCAAAGTACTCCAGACAGATATGCTTCCGGTAAATTAACATACTGAAAATGTGCCAGGTGAATGCGTTCAGTAAAAGATTTCAATATCTTTGCAACTAGAAAAAAAACATTCAGAATGGGAAAATCAAAAGTGTACTTTTCGGACTTCCACACAAAGGCGCTGGGAGACGGCATTCCAAAGAAACTGTATAAGCTGGTCAAGGCTGCAGGGATATGTGACATTGACATGAACGGCAAGTTTGTTGCCATCAAGACCCACTTCGGTGAGCAGGGTAATCTGGCGTTCCTCCGTCCAAACTATGACCGCGTGCTGGTCGACATAGTAAAGGAGATGGGCGGCAAGCCGTTCCTGGTTGACTGCAACACGCTGTATGTAGGTTCACGCAAGAATGCCAT
>JAZUEH010000086.1:0-26980 GCA_045640065.1 Bacteroidaceae bacterium | reverse complement strand
GCATACCTGCATCATCTGTTCAAGGCCCAGGAGTATCTGGCTCTGCAGATTGCATCGGTCCATAACCTTGCGTTCTACCTTTGGCTGGTCCGTGAAGCCAGGAAAAACATTCTGGCAGATGACTTTCACCATTGGAAACAGGTCATGTCAGAGAGAACCATGCAGAGACTTTGAATAAGAAAGCCCTTATGAAGAAATTTGCAAGAAAGAGACTGCTCACCACCCTGGACTGGTACATTATCAAGAAGTTCCTGGGCACATACTTCTTCTCAATTGCTCTTATCATTACCATCGCTGTGGTGTTTGATTTCAACGAGCACATTGACAAGCTTAATGCAGCCAGCACATACGAAATCATCTTCCAGTACTATCTGAACTTCATTCCTTATTTTGCCAATCTGTTCAGTCCTCTGTTCGTGTTCATAGCAGTCATATTCTTCACATCGAAACTGGCCGAAAACTCTGAAATCATAGCCATGTTCTCAAACGGCATGAGTTTCCGCAGAATGATGGTACCATATATGCTGTCGGCTGCCGCCATTGCCGGACTGACCCTGGTCCTGGGATCTGAAATTATCCCTAAAGGCAATGTAACAAGACTTGAATTTGAAGACCGTTATAATCTGCACCATTCCAACCGCAACAATGCCGACGGAAACTTCAACATCCAGATAGTGGTCGAGGAAGGCGTGATAGCATACATTGAACGTTACGACGACTACAGCAAGACCGGATACCGTTTCTCATTGGACAAATTCGACGGCAAGCAGTTGCTGTCACACATGACTGCACGTTCCATTGAATATGACACCATATCGCAGGAGCCTTATCACTGGACTGTCAAGAACTACATGATACGTGACCTGTCCGGTGCATACGAAACGCTGAACGAAGGTCTTCAAATGGATACCGTAATACGTTTCCAGCCATCGGACTTCCTGATAGTCAATGGCCAGCAGGAGACAATGTCATCCCCCGAACTGCGCGAGTACATTCTCCAGCAGAAAGCAAGAGGCATGGGAAATATCCAGGACTTTGAAATTGAATACCACAAGCGTTACGCCATGTCGTTCGCATCGTTCATCCTTACGATCATAGGTGCGGCGCTTTCCAGCCGCAAGCGCAAGGGAGGTATGGGACTGCATCTTGGAATAGGTCTGGGACTCAGCTTCGGCTATATCCTGTTCCAGTCCGTGTCATCAATGTTCGCTGTCGCCGGCACAATGTCAGCATTCTGGGCCGAGTGGCTTCCCAATGTCGTATTCGTTGCAATAGCCATATTCCTTTACATAAAAGCACCAAAATAGATATGAGATTTGACGAACTGGACTTTGAACCTGCCCTGCTCGATGCCATAGACGCAATGAACTTTCAGGAATGTACTCCCATCCAGGAGCAGGCCATTCCCGTTCTGCTTGAAGGCCGCGACCTCATAGGAGTGGCACAGACCGGCACAGGCAAGACGGCCGCCTATCTTCTGCCCGTCCTTGACAAACTTTCAACAGGTCGATACCCTGAAGGTGCTGTCAACTGCCTCATCATGGTCCCGACCAGAGAACTGGCCCAGCAGATAGACCAGCAGGTCGAGGGCTTCTCATATTTCACGAACGTGTCAAGCACAGCCGTATATGGAGGCAATGACGGTATCCGCTTTGAGCAGGAGAAACGCGGCTTTGCCATGGGAACAGACATAGTAGTCGCAACTCCGGGACGTCTTATCAGCCATATAAGTCTTGGGAACATCGACCTGTCAAAGGTGTCATTCTTCATTCTTGACGAGGCCGACCGCATGCTCGACATGGGTTTCTTCGACGATATCATGCAGATTGTGAGACAGTTGCCAGCCAAACGCCAGAACATGCTGTTTTCAGCCACCATGCCCAAGGAAATCCAGGACATGGCAAAGACCATTCTGCACAATCCCGCCGAAGTGAAGATTGCCGTCTCCCGTCCGGCCGACAAGATCCTGCAGGCGGCATACGTCTGTCATGAAGCCCAGAAACTGCAGATAATCCAAAGTCTGTTTCAGGATCAGGCGCCAAAGAGAGTCATAGTATTCTCAAGTGCGAAGCTCAAAGTCAAGGAAATAACCAAATCGTTGCGTCGTCTTGGACTGAACGTGGGCGATATGCACTCAGACCTTGATCAGGCCGAACGCGATGACATCATGCTCAAATTCCGCAACGGGCATATTAACATGCTTGTTGCCACAGACATAGTTTCACGCGGAATAGACATCGATGACATAGACCTTGTTATCAATTACGATGTTCCTCATGATCCAGAGGACTATGTACACCGCATAGGACGTACCGCACGCGCTGGTGCAGAGGGATGCGCGCTGACCTTCATAAGTACTGAAGAACAGAGCCAGTTCGGCCGCATTGAAAAGTTCCTGGGGAAACCGGTTTTCAAGATTCCTATGCCACCCGAACTTGGAGAAGCACCGGTTTATCAGCCGGACAAGTCCAAAGGTCACAGTCATAGAGGAAGGGCCAAATCACATGGCAGGAATGGAAGACGTGACGGCGAGAGAAAATGAATGGCTACTATTTTGTCATTGTTAAGTACATTCATTACATTTGCACAAAACGAACACAAACGACAAATATTCAAATAACAAACCATTATGAAGAAAATTCTTTTTGCAGTTGCCGGCATTCTGGCCAGCATGACAGTCAGCGCCCAGGTTTGGGTTGGAGGTTCACTTGGTTTCAGTTCCAGATCTTATGATTCGGAAGAAAATTTAGTAGAATCGGAAAATGAAATCGACATAGACTTCTCACCTACCATCGGTTACGCCATCAACGACAAGATGGATGCCGGTATTGAACTCTCTTTGGGAAGCACGAAGAATTTCATGGGAGAAAAAGATGCCACAATGTCATCATTTGGAGTTGCACCTTTTGTGCGCTACAATTTCTTCCAGAGCGGCAAAATCAGTTTCCTTGCAAAGGCAAGTGCTGATTTCTACACGGACAAATGGAACTACGCCCTGCCCGGTGTGCCCGATGAACTGAAATATGAAGAAAAGTACACCACATTCGGAATATACGCTTCTCCGCTGATCAAGTATCAGGTCACTGACCACATTGCACTCGTAGCAGAATTCGCTGAACTTGGATTCACCAAGGTCAAGGATGAGAGCACATCAATCCAGCTTGATGTTGACAGCGACCTTTATTTTGGCATCTACTACGCATTCTGAACAAATCTAAGCAGCATTACTTATGAAAAGGATTAATGTGATTCTAGCCACAGTTCTGGTATGCGCTGCCGCGAATGCCCAGACCTGGATTGGCGGTACTGCCTGCATAGGAGTAGGTAAGTTCGAACATCCCGGTGAAGTCAACCTGCTTGACAATCCGGTAAAACTGAAGAATGAGAAGACCCTGCAGATATTCCCCACCATCGGTTATGAAATGGATGAGAAATGGGAATTCGGTGCATCGTTCGGATTCGGCCACAAGAGAAACATTGACGGACTGTATTACGGCAAGAAGAGAACCGAAATCATGGTTTCACCTTTTGCCCGCTACTGCGTATGGGATAACGGAATAAAATTCGAGAAGGGCGACCTTTCATGCTTCATTCAGGCAAATCTGCTTCTGGATGTACTGAGTACCCCTTATGACGTTGAACAAGTTCATGGTTTCAAGACCTTTGAACGTGACAGAATGACTTTCGGTGCAAGCATACAGCCAGGTATCAGATACATCTATGATGAACATTTCATCTTTACCGGCACATTCGGTTCTCTGTATGCCCAAAAGTCATCATATAAATCAAACGACCGTGACCCGTCAGGTCAGAACAAGAAATTCACTACAAAGTCAGGCATGGCAGGACTGGACATTGATTCAGAACTGACACTCTCTCTTGCATACTTGTTCTGATAGGACCGTGTACATCAGATAACAAGGAAAACGTGTACCTCTTAAGGCACACGGTTTTCTTATATTCATTTTTACAGCAGATGACTGCGTGTCATCTCCTCCTTAAGGTAAGGCGAGGTATAACCCAGACCTGATTCGGCAACTTGTCCGGGCGTACCGCAAACCACAATCTGACCGCCTCCACGACCGCCCTCCGGCCCTACGTCAATAATCCAGTCCGCCTGCTTGATGACATCCAGATTATGTTCAATCACTATTACCGTGTTTCCCTTATCAACCAGACGGTTAAGAACGTTCATAAGCACACGGATGTCTTCAAAGTGCAGACCGGTAGTAGGCTCATCAAGAATATACAATGTACGGCCGGTATCACGTTTTGACAGTTCCGATGCCAATTTGACCCTCTGGCTCTCTCCGCCTGAGATCGTAGTGGACGGCTGTCCCAGTTTCAGATAACCCAGACCGACATCCTGAAGTACCTTGATCTTATTCAATATGGACGGAACATTCTCAAAGAACTCGACAGCCATATTTATTGTCATATCAAGGACATCGGCTATGGACTTGCCTTTGTAGCGGACCTCAAGTGTCTCGCGGTTGTAACGTTTGCCGCCACACTGTTCGCAAGGGACCATGACATCTGGAAGGAAATTCATCTCAATGGTCCGATAGCCGTTGCCACCGCAGGCCTCACATCGGCCTGATGACACATTGAACGAAAAACGTCCCGGCTTATAGGCGCGCATACGGGATTCCGGCAGTTCAACGAACAGCTGGCGTATATCTGAAAAAACGCCGGTGTATGTGGCCGGATTAGAACGCGGTGAACGCCCCAATGGCGACTGATCCACGCATACCACCTTATCTATGTTTTCAACACCTTCAACCGATGAATACTGCAAAGGCTGTTTGAGCGAACGGTAGAAATGCTGCGAGAGAATCGGCTGCAAAGTCTCATTCACCAGGGTAGACTTTCCGCTACCCGAAACGCCTGTCACACAGATAAGCTTGCCAAGAGGAAACTCCACATCGATATTTTTCAGATTGTTACCGCAACAGCCGTGCAGTGATATCGACAATCCGCTACCGGGACGTGGAATACGGTTCTTTTCACAAGTATCCTCCTGTCCGCGCAGATATCTGGCAGTAAGGGTTTCCTTTTTTACCAGTTCAGCCGGTGTTCCCTGAAAGACCACATTCCCGCCCTTTCGTCCTGCCAGAGGCCCAAGGTCGATAATCCAGTCGGCAGCCATCATCATATCGCGGTCATGCTCAACGACAAGCACAGTATTACCGGCATCGCGCAGAGTGCAGAGCGATTCTATGAGCCGGCAATTATCCCTCTGATGAAGTCCAATGCTCGGTTCATCAAGGATATACAGGACATTGACCAGTTTGGAACCTATCTGGGTAGCAAGACGTATGCGCTGTTCCTCACCCCCTGAAAGCGACTCTGACGGACGGTTCAGTGACAGGTAGTCCAGACCGACCTCAAGCATGAATTCCAGGCGTATCCTTATTTCCTTGAGTATCTCCTGTGCAATGCTGCGCTGACGCTCTCCAAGGCGGTCAATAACTTCAATTGACCACTTGTGCAGGTCACTCAGATCCATTGACACCAGTTCATATATGTTCTTCCCGTCAATACGGAAATGAAGGGCCTCACGGTTCAGACGTGCTCCATGACAGACGGGACAGACATCGGTCACAGCAAACTGGTCTACCCACTTCTGTTCGGCAGCGCTCAGATCCGGCTGTTGCTGAAGCGAACGCACGTACTTGCATATACCGTCATATTCCATGAACACGGCATCAGCCTCACTGTTGATACCCGTTATCTGGACCTTGATGCGTTCGTCACAGCCGTTCAGCAGTTCATCTATGACATCGTCACTCATCTGGTCAATTGGAGTATCAACAGTATAGTCGTACTTTGACAACAGAGCACTTATCTGTCGGAATATCAAGGTATTCTTATAAGGTCCCAACGGTGCTATTGCACCCTGTTTCACTGACAAGGAACGATCAGGCAGCACTTTGTCCTCACTTACAAGCGACACATATCCAAGTCCTTTACAGCGTGGGCAGAACCCCTGAGGCGAATTGAACGAGAAATTGTGCGGAGCCGGTTCCCTATAGGCGATTCCGGTAACAGGACACATGAGACGGCGGCTGTAGTGACGCAGCACTCCCGGTTCGGGACGTCCGGGAATGGTTTCATTCGGTTGGGAGAGAATCATCATTATCCCATCACCCTGCTTCATGGCCAATTCCACGCTGTCAGCAAGACGGCGCTCGTACTTTTCGTTCACCACCAGTTTCTCAATGACCACCTCAATATCATGATTGCGGTAACGGTCCAGCTTCATTCCCGGTTTGACCTCACGGATCACGCCATCCACACGCACCGTCAGATAACCCTTGCGACGTACGCTCTCGAAGAGTTCACGATAATGGCCCTTACGGTTCCTGACCAGAGGAGCCAGCACAAAAATTCGCTGTCCATCATAATCCTTCATTATCAGGGAGACTATCTGCTCCTCTGTAAAACGGACCATCTTCTCGCCCGAAAGGTAGGAGTATGCCTCACCGGCACGGGCGAAGAGCAGACGCAGATAGTCATAGACCTCAGTCACCGTCCCCACTGTTGAACGCGGATTGCGGTTAGTGGTCTTCTGTTCGATTGATATTACCGGACTAAGACCTGTAATACGATCCACATCGGGCCGCTGAAGTCCTCCCAGGAAGTTACGCGCATACGCAGAAAAAGTCTCCAGGTAACGACGCTGACCTTCTGCATATATGGTGTCAAATGCAAGTGACGACTTGCCGCTTCCGCTCAGTCCTGTCACTACGGTAAGAGAACGGTGCGGAATCTCAACATCTATATTCTTAAGATTGTTTGATCTTGCTCCAGTAACCTGTATCTTCGGCTTATTCATGTCTTCACCTGATTCCAAGCCCTTTCAACACGTTGATGTCGGACTTTTCAGAATATTTGCGACCTCCTGCACCAGTGGCCTGAACATTAATGAAATAGACACCGTCATTTACCATATCCCCATTGTAAGTGCCGTCCCAAAGTTCAAGGACATAACCGCCATCAGACTCCTGCTGCGGACTGGTCTGCAAAAGAATGTCATCCATACTTCCTGAAACTTTCCTCAGGACCTGTCCCCATCGGTTGAATATGGTAATGTCGGCCTTTACAATTGAGCGCATGTATATGCAGTAGTTGTCGTTAATTCCGTCACCGTTCGGCGAAAAGGCATTATAGACCTTTATTTCAGAGTCATCAATCGAGAAAGTCATAGGCTCAACCTTCTTGCCCGGAATCGTAACCGTGGAATCCAGATCGCGGTATGACCATTCAAAATCGATGCGGAAAAGACCGTATTCTGTAAATTCGTATGAAGTTGTACTCTCCTGACGCTTGAGAAACTGGCTCGTTTCTTCCTTCCCATCTTCTGTAACAGTCCTGGATACTGTCCACTGCGGGAACATTATGAGCCTGTCTGATTCTGGAGATTCGATTTCCGCCTCCAGAACCAGAACCAGAGGTACAGTCAGTCCGCTCGGAGCCGTTTCACCCGGCTGCACGATGACAGTATCCATGGAGGCCGATATCAGCAAAGCTCGTACGGCCACATCCGGCTCCTGTTCAGCCTTGACAGAAGGAGCATACATCAGAGCCGCCATGACAGCCAGGAAGGAAATATGTCCGGATATTTTTTTCTTCAGTACCATTTCCTTGCAAAAATAGTGAAAACTTATCAGACCTGATTCAAGATAGGCTGAAGCCTTTTTTGTATTTTTGCAGAATAATAGAGAGAAACCCACAATGAGTAGAACAAAATTCATATTCCTGCTGACCATCCTGAGCATAATGTTCCCATTCCGATCACAGGCTCAGGACAATCTTATCCATACAGTTGTAAAAGGTCAGGGGTTATACTCGATTTCACGCATGTACGGTGTGTCTGAAGAGGATATCATAAGACTTAATCCCGGTTGTGACAAAGTCATATATGACGGACAGTCCCTTATCATTCCAAGGAATGTCACGAGTGGTGCCAACAGTTTCCATACCGTTGCACAGGGTGAGACCCTATATGGTCTTTCCCAAAAATACAATGTTTCCATCAAGGAGATTTGTGATGCCAATCCAGGCCTGACAGTTGAAACCCTCAAGACCGGAATGATTATTGCCATTCCAAAATCCGATTCTGCAGTTGATTTGACAGAAACCACATCAGACATATCCGAACAGGAAATGTCAGACATGAATGTATCGGAAAACGAGAGCAAGGAAAGCGATGAAAGAAAGGCAAAAGCCAGAATCCGGATAGAAAGACGCACCACCATATACCGTATCTGCAAGGATTTCGGACTCACCGAAGAAGAATTCCTGACGGTAAACCCCCAGTACAGGACACGCGTTCTTCGTCAGGGAGACATTGTTGTCATTCCGCGTTCGGAACAGGAACTGGCTGAAATGGAGAAGAACGAATTGAAATACGCTGAATTTGATGTCGATCAGATGGCTGAAGACCTGACAGCTTCAGAATCATCCACCTGGCGGCCCCAGCACGTTACTGCCGCAATGCTGCTTCCGTTTGGTCTTGATGAACCCAACGCCTCAGAAAAATCCAAGATGCTGGAGTTCACCCGTGGAGTTCTACTGGCCGTCAAGCAGCTTAAGACAGAAGGTATATCCGTTGACCTCAAGATACTTGATACCGGGAATGAAGGAACGCCTGTTGACAATCTGCTCGAATCTTCTTCACTTGAAGGAACCGACATCATCTTCGGTCCGAAATGGACCAGTCACATATCCGATGTCGCAGAGTGGTCAAGCCGCAATTCAACACCAGTAGTACTGCCTTTCAACTCAAATGCCGATGAGGTTTTCACGAATCCGCACGTTTTCCAGATCATCACCCCGCAGTCCTATTTCCTGCAGGATATCATGGATCATTTTGAAAGACAGTTCAAGAACCCCAACATAATAATTCTGGAATCGGGCGAGAAAGCCAGCAACGGCTTCATTGAAAGTCTTGAGCACATGGCTTCCGACAGACACTTCTCCATCCACAAGACACCAGTTGACACAGTATCGCAACAGTTGCTGAACTGCATTGATTCCCTGAAGCATAACATATTCATACTGGATTCACCGGAAAGCGGTCCTCTTCAGACCATATTGCCGACCCTTCAGCTGATCAACCGCACAAAGAGCGAGAACATACGATGCAGTCTGTTCGGATATCCTGAATACCAGATATACGCATCAGACTTCCTTGAGCAGCTGTGCGAATGCGACACATGGTTCTATTCATGGTTCTACACGAACAACCTGCTTCCGGAATCCGTTGAATTCGGCAACAGTTTCATACGTTCTTTCGGAAGACAGATGATGGTCAGTTTCCCGAATTATGCATCGTACGGATACGATACCGGATACTATTTCCTTAAAGGTGTTGCTCTGTACGGCCCGGACTTTGAAAAGAACCTGGCCAATGTACGGACCAGACCTGTGCAGATGGGATTCAAGTTTGACCGTGTCAGCAACTGGGGCGGATTCATCAACCGAAAGGTCTTCTTTGTACATTTCTCCAATGAGTACAAAGTTGAAAAAATCGATTTTGACAGATGATGAAAAGGACGCTTTTAAGTCTTGCGTTCGCAGCAATGGCCTGCACCGCCATCGCACAGGTCGGCAGCCCGCGTGATATGAAATTCCTTGGCGTCAGTGCCGGCATTGAGACCAACAACATATCATTCGTTCCCAAAATCAAGCAGACCCTCCACCCCGAGCCAATGTTCGGCGTTTCTTTCCGGCATACAACTGAAAAGTACTTTTTCCTGATATGCGGAACACAAACCGAACTGAACTATTCGGTAAGAGGATGGACAGAACTCATCGAAGACGGTTCAGGCAATGAATACTCCAGAGTAACACATTACATTGACCTTCCGTTCATGGCACACCTGGGAGTCGGGCGTGAAACACGAGGTCTTCAGGGTTATCTGAATGCCGGTCCCCAGATTTCATACCTGATCAGCGAAAAGGAAATCTATGGCGGAGCAGAACCATGGGACGTAAGCAACCGCCCCAATTATGTAGTGGAACAGTATGGGAAAGATACCGAAAACAAATTCGACTACGGCATTACCGCGGGTATCGGAGCCGAACTGCACACCGGCATGGGCACCTTCGGTATTGAAGGCCGATACTATTTCGGTCTGGGCAATATATTCGGAATATCCAAAACAGACTACTTTGCCCGTTGTGCCAACGGCACCATCTCAGTTCGCGCCACATACATGGTGCGGTTCTGAAAGCAGAATGACATGAATTGAATCAGTCGCGCAGACGGAAGCCGTTTGCACGTGCTATTATGTTCGCCTCAGCCTTCGAAACGCCGTGAATGGTCATATACTCCAGTATTAGCGAAATCAAGGGGAAGGCCATCCAGACGGCAGGAACGAAATGTGCATCGCCTTTAAGGAGAAGCACATAGATAGCCAGTACAATATAATAGCCCACTGTCATCAGCATCATGAAAACAAGAAGCCGCTTCTGGAGAACGAAATTGCGGAATCCGGACAGAAGCAGTTCAAATATGCCAACTGCCAGAGTGATGACCAGTATCACGCCCAATCCCCAAAGCGCCCCGCTGCTCTCGCCTTCAACGAAATTGAGACGCCAGTTCGTCAGTTCTCCGCTTGCCCCTTCCATGCTGACCAGCTGTCCGACAGGAAGAAGAAGACTGGCAAACATCAAAATGCAGATGATTGCCAGCCAAATCTGATGCAGGTAGAATTCTATCTTCATCCTTACATGTTGTCCTTTTCCTTGGCAGGATTACGGAAATAGATCTTGTCGTCCTCAAACTCCTGAGCTGCAATGAGAGTGGGTTTGGGAAGGCGCTCGTAATAGCGTGAAATCTCAATCTGCTCCCTGTTCTCGAACATTTCCTCCAGATTGTCTGTGGTAGTGCCGAACTCTTCAAGTTTCTGTTTGAGTTCGTCTTTCATTTCAACAGAAATCTGGTTCGCGCGCTTGCTCATTATGACTACGCTTTCATAAACGTTGCCAGTCTCCTGAACGAAATCAACCATGTTGCGGGTAACCGTGTTGGTTGGAGCATTTGTCTTCTTGAAATCCATTTTTATTCTTCAGTTGTTAAATCCTTATCGCTGATATTTTTACTCGAAATCCTGAAAATCCTGTCTGCCTCCTTCATGAAGGAACTCTCCGGAAATTCATTCTTGAATGCATAGTATTCATCAATGGCGTCACGATAACGCGCATCACGTTTCTCTGCCACACTCTCCTGGGCCATCTGGAACTTTGCCTTCAGGATGAGTTGCGACAGCTCCTCACGGTATTTGGTGTAAGGATAGTCACGCAGAGCATTCTCGGCCACAATTATGCATGACTGGAAATTGTTTCCAAGATAATTGCCCATGTTGTAGTAGAGGTCCGCTGACCCGAGTTCCTTTTCCACAAGACGGTCGAACATGACATAGATCATATCCTCCGCCTGGTCCTTATATTTGCTGAGCGGATATGTCTCGACAAAGGTCTGGAGCTGACCGATGGCATGATTCGTGCTTGTAGCATCAAGCCTGGGATCGGGAGTATCCAGGAAAAGGCTCTTTCCCGAACGGAACAGGCATTCCTCAGAATAGGCACTGTTCGGATATGTCCTGTAGCATGTCAGATAATATTCCGATGCTGACAGATAGTCCTTCAATTCAAAATAACAGGTAGCCAGCAGAAACATGGACTCCTCAGCCTGCTGGGTTCCGCGCTGATAAGCCACACACTCTTCCAGAATGGAACTGCATGCGGTAAATTTACCCTCGGCGAACAGCGACTTGGCCAGACTGTACTTTGTGTTATAGTCCGATGCCTTCAGGATTTTGTTATATCCCGAGCAGGCCGTCATCAGCATGAACAGTGCACAGACAAGAGCGATATGTATAGCGCTTCTACGCATTAAAATCAATTTTCAGTCTGCAAAGGTACTGCTTTGGAGTGAACGTTGCAAGTTAAGCAGTGTTATTTATTATTTAACGCGCAGGATGTCACCGTTGTCACGTACAACTGCAGCCTTCCAATGTTCACTGTAATCCTCCTGGGTCGGGAACTCAGGTATTTTGTCGCTGTAACCGTTTGTGGCAAAGGACCCGTCAGGATTCTGCTTCTTGATGTTGCCGTCAATATACTTCACAAGCAGATAACGGTCCAAATCCTGCCACTTTGCCAGAAGAGCCTCGGCATTGTCATTGCCGAAGTTCGTCAGCCGGCCACTGGACTGAGCAGCTGTCTGTCCCTTGATTTCGTCAAGAAGTCTGTCGACACGTGCCTTGGCATCGTTCTCATACCCGTCAATCACGCTGCGTACTTCGGCACCTATGCGGTCGTAACGCAGATAGCAGAACTGGGCAATGCGGTTTACAGCCCAGAACATGGCACTGTCAGAATACTCGACCATGGAACCGTTATCCATGGAAACACAGAACGGAATACCTGCCGCACAAGAGAAGAACGGCATGAGGGGTGAAGTTGCCGTATCATCAACGCCGAACCAGTAGACACCGGTCTCACGGTCCTGATACATCTGCGAGACGAACCACCAGCCTGTCTGCTGTGTGGCTATGGCGCGTTCATTCACATATGTCCAGCCCTGATACTCCCACTCCATAGGACGCCAGCGGTATGGCAGATGGCTTCCGCCGGCTCCTATGTCGGTGGTCATATCCATCGGGGTACCTTCAAAGTGATCACGCATCATGTCAGCCAGCTGTTTGAAGCTGATTTTATCCTTTGGCTTGACATAAAGCGGCATGTGGTTCTTCAGGTCATAGCCCATTGCATAATCCAGATACTGGTCCATGCCCTCGACAAAACGGTTGAAGAATGACCACACACGTGCCTCGCAACCACGGGCCGCACCGAAATCCAGAGGATTGTAGACATCACAGAAACTGAAATCGGCATCACTGCCGCTGTAGAGGCCCTGCTGACGTGCCTGCTCTATGACATCCTTCGAATAAAGGCAGTTTTCCGGGTCATTGAAATCAATGGTAGTGATTCTCGACTGATTGGCATGACCTGAAATATACCCGTCAGGAATGCGCCTGGCAACCCATACGGCACCGCGGTTCACATTACGTCCTTTCTTGTCGAACTTTGGATTTTTTCCAACAATTTCCATAATCCACACTTCATTCGGATCAGCAATGGTAAACGATTCGCCTTCTGAAGCATAACCGTATTTCTGCATGAGCTCGTCAATAAGTGCAATGGCCTCACGGGCAGTACGGCAACGTTCCAGAGCCACGTAAATGAGCGACCCGTAGTCCATGATGGCCGTACTGTCATAGAACTCTATGCCCCCGAAAGTCGTTTCACCTATTGTCAGCTGGCATTCGTTCATGTTTCCTATCACCGAAAAGGTATGGCTTGCCTGCGGTATCTCACCCAGATGCTTTCCGGTATCCCATTCCTCAATGCTGCGCATGGAACCTGGAGCCCAGTCCTGTGCCGGTGCGAAATGCAGTGCGCCGAACAGTTCATGGGAATCGGCCGCATAAGTGGTCATATTACAGCCGTCCACCGATGCACCACGAGTTACAATCAGATTTGTACAAGCCAGAGCGCCTGTTGCAATGGTGCATGAGAGCAGCACCGAAAGAAGTCTTTTTTTCATATTGTCATTTTTCATCTGTTCATTGATTCCAATTTTTCAGCCACAATACCTGCAGCCATGGCACACAGTTCCGCGCACGGACGTTTTCTGTAGTATTCCGGAGTCCGGTCCTGAGGCACCGGAGTCCCTTCCGGCCTGGACAGTCCCAGCAGTTCACGACAGATAATGCTGCCGTTCTGTTCCCTGAAACTTGCCGCGAACTCCTGGACAAGAGCATAATTGGCTGTTTTGGCCGCCTTGTCCGACACGTCACTGGCCGGACAGATTGCTCCTGCCACCATAGTCATTCCCGACACCGTTCCACACACTTCCCGCATGCGTCCCATGCCACCACCGAAACCCGATGCCAATCGTGCCACCTGCTCCGGTTCCATATCCAGCACATCGCTGAATGCCATTGCGACCGCCTGACAGCAGTTATATCCTTTTTCAAACAGCTCACGTGCAAGCCGTTTTCTTTCATCTGTATTCATCATGGCGGTAAATTTAATAACTTTGCACGATTTATCCCACGAACCCCGCAATGGAATTCAAACTTGTCTCACCATTCCAGCCCACAGGCGATCAGCCGCAGGCAATTGCCCAGCTTACTGAAGGCGTGCTGGACGGAACCCGCGCACAGACCCTGCTGGGTGTGACAGGTTCAGGAAAAACATTTACAATCGCCAATGTGATCAAAAACGTTGGACGCCCCACCCTGATTCTAAGCCACAACAAGACTCTGGCCGCACAGCTATACAGCGAGTTCAAGTCTTTTTTCCCGGAGAATGCAGTAGAATACTACGTTTCATACTACGACTACTACCAGCCCGAAGCCTATATCCCATCTACTGACACCTATATCGAAAAGGATCTGGCAATCAATGATGAGATTGACAAGCTCAGGCTGGCGGCAACATCGGCCCTGCTCTCGGGAAGGAATGACGTTATTGTGGTGTCTTCGGTCTCATGCATATACGGCATGGGCAATCCGGCCGACTTCTACAACAACGTGATAGAGATTGAAAGGGGCCAGCGCATTGACCGCAACGTACTGCTGCGCCGGCTTGTGGACAGTCTTTACACACGCAATGACATGGAACTGGGACGAGGCTGTTTCCGTGTCAAGGGAGACAATGTCGATGTGAACCTTGCCTATAGCGACACAGCTGTCCGCATCCAGTTCTGGGATGACGAGATTGATTCCATCGAAGAATTCGATGTCCTGACGGGAGAACGCCTTGAACGGTATGAAAGTTACCGAATTTTCCCCGCCAACCTGTTCATGACCACGAAGGAAAGCCAGGAAAGAGCCATCAGAGCCATTCAGGACGATCTGGTAAAACAGGTGGAATTCTTTGAGGAGATTGGCAAGAATCTTGAAGCCAAGCGTCTGAAGGAACGTGTCGAATACGACATCGAGATGATACGCGAGCTTGGGCACTGCTCGGGCATCGAGAACTATTCCCGCTATTTTGACGGCCGTCAGGAGGGTTCCCGCCCCTACTGCCTTCTGGACTTCTTCCCCAAGGACTTCCTGCTTGTCATTGATGAAAGTCACGTGAGCGTTCCTCAGCTTCACGCAATGTACGGAGGCGACCGGGCTCGCAAGACCAACCTTGTGGAATACGGCTTCCGTCTGCCTGCCGCGCTGGACAACCGCCCGCTCAAGTTCGAGGAATTCCAGGAACTGACAGGCCAGACCATATATGTAAGCGCCACACCGGCCGATTTCGAACTCGGTGAGAGCGGTGGCATAGTAGTTGACCAGGTAATCCGCCCCACAGGGCTGCTGGACCCTGAAATAGAGGTCCGTCCCAGCAAGAACCAGATTGACGATCTCATGGAAGAGATTGCCGTACGCTCCGCCCGCGACGAACGCGTACTGGTGACCACACTGACTAAACGTATGGCCGAAGAGCTGAATGACTATCTGCTCAAGAACGGAGTCCGGTGCAACTATATCCATTCCGATGTCGAGACACTGGAACGCATTCAGATAATGAACGACCTGCGGGCCGGTCTATACGATGTCCTGATTGGCGTCAACCTGCTGCGCGAAGGTCTGGATCTGCCCGAGGTATCACTTGTCGCCATAATTGACGCCGACAAGGAGGGATTCCTCCGCGACCACCGTTCGCTCACGCAGACAGCCGGACGTGCCGCCAGAAATGTCCATGGCAAGGTCATTCTTTACGCAGACAGGATCACGCAGAGCATGCAGCTCACAATAAACGAGACACAGCGCAGACGCGACAAGCAGATGCGCTACAACAACGAGCACGGAATCACGCCGAAACAGATTGAAAAGAGCATTGTCCAGACACCCCTGACCCAGGGAAGGGAATCTTCAAAGGAGCCCGTCACTGCAAAGGAGTACGCAATTCAGGATATGTCTCGTTCGGTAGCCGACCCCATTCTGGCCGGTATGACAGCCAACCAGCTGGACGTGGCCATTGCACGCACGCGCAAGCTCATGAGCCAGGCATCGGCACGTATGGACTTCATGGAAGCGGCACAATACCGCGATGAAATGTTCAAGCTGGAAGCCCTCAGACAGGAAAAGTCTGAAAAATAGTATTCCATATTGTTTTTTTTGTAATTTTGCGCATTGTGACGTAGAATACAATAATTAATAAACAATAAACCAATTATGAAGAAAATCTCTCTGATTCTGATGGCATGCGCTATGATTGCCGTGACATCATGCGGAAACAACAAGAAGAAGGCAGCACAGGAAGCAGCTCCAACCACCCAGGAAGAATTCCAGGTCCAGCAGCTTGAGGCACACATCCAGATGCAGCTTGACAGCATTGCAGCCATTTTCAGTTCAAAGGCACAGGATCCGTTCATCGGTGCAGCCAAGGAAGGCAAGATTATCCTTACCGACAGCGAAAAGGCCATCAAGCCGTCTTATCTCATTGATCCGTCTTCAGTTGCCGAACTCTCGACTCTTGCTCAAAGATATCGCGCAATTGCAATGCTCTCCATCGATTCTGAAATTGCAAAGCTTTATGAAATGCCTGCTGACGAATACACAGCTGCCATTTCAAAACTCGCAGCAAACATCAATGACTCAGCCCTGAGCAACTTCCTCAAGAACAGCCCGGACAACATCAGCAATGAAATGTCAGCCCTGTATAAGGAAGAAGTCAAGAACGGTCGCGTTTGCCTGTTCTGGGAACTCAATGGCGCCACATCAATCGAATCACTTTACGTTCTGTCACAGAACATCGACAAGTTCACATCAACTCTGACCGATGACGATGCAGCCAACCTGACCTACCGTCTCTTCCTTGCAAAGCAGAGCGTTGACCAGCTTGTGGCATTCTACCCCGAACTCGAGTCACTGTCAAAGTCACTCGCTCCTCTGGATGTCCTGAACGCAATGGACCTTGCAGAATTCAAGTCACAGCTTGCCGAGATGAAGGGTCAGCTTGAGGTTATCCGCAACGGACTTCTCAAGTAATTCCTAACACCACAACAGAATACTGAAAGGCGGCCTTCGGGTCGCCTTTTTTGTTACCTGTCGCTCACACGATACATGTTTTGCATGCTGGAAGGGTGGCTGTACGGACTACTGCTTCATGGCCTGCTCCTGCGGCTTCCAGGCTGAAACGCGGAACTCGCTCCGCTCAAACAGCCGCGTTTCTTAACGCCTGAAAGGCCTTGTCGCTTATCGGCCATTCCACAGAAAGTCCGTACAGCCACCCTTCCAGCATGCAAAAACGCCGCGGGCACGAAGTTGCACATAAGGAACACCACCATGGGATTTCAGCTGAGCCCGGAAGGAAGCGTCAGTTCTGTTCCTTACGCATAAAGCGTCCGGGGAAATCGAAGAAGAGAGCCAGAGCTACCAGAATGGCCATGATTGCCATCACTCCGAGATTGAACCACAGGGTACTGATACGGGTCTCTCCAAGAATCTTTACGCCACTGTAGAACGGAGCTCCACCGTTATGGGAACGCGGCTCCACAAACACGAAACCCGCCTGCGGGACAATATGGGCGTCCACCACCTTGCACAGGCTGGTGGCATGTTCGTTGAGCACCAGAGACTCCAGCTTCGAATTGAAATTGGCTCTCTTGAACTCAGCCATAGCCTGATTGCCGCCCAGTTCCTTCACTTTGGCGGTAATTACGCGGTCTGACATCAGTGTTGCACGGTTGCCCATATCGTCCAGAGCATCGTCCACCTTGTCCAGCCATTCTTTCAGACCTGCATACGTACTTTCGAACCGGTCAGGATTGCCGGAAATGATTCCTGCGTACGGTTTCACGCCTGCCACTCTGGCCAGATCGGGCATTTCATTCACAATCAGCTGCAGATGGGCAGCATCGGGTTCTTCGCCCTTCAGCAGTTCATCACGGTATGTCTCCAGGGCACTTACAAGCTCGGCTCTGACTGCATAGTCATAATATTGGGCCGTATATTTTACTGCCTCATATTCCGCTATATCCCTTTCATACTGATTACCGGTGAATGAAGTGACGGCAAGTGCCTCGTATGCCCAGCGGGACGGCACCACATTGCCTATCACAGGTACGTTTCCGGTCTTGCTTTTGGGATTCAGGTCACCGAAATCGACCACCAGACCGCACAGGAGAATCTGCGGTATGAGCAACAGCGGAATCGTAATGTAGATTGACACTATCGAGTTCATGCACTGCGAAAGCACCAACCCGGTCAGTCCTGCCAGCAAAGCCGAAGCGAACAGGATGCCCCACCACATCAGGAACTGTCCTTCAAGTTTCATGACACCATTTCCGACAAGCACGAACAGGAGCGTCTGAATCAGCGTGACGCATGCCACGAACACTATCTTGGACCAGATATAGCTTCCGTATGACAGGTTCAGGAACTTTTCGCGCTTCAATATGGCACGGTCCCTGATAATCTCTTCGGCACTGCCGCTCATTCCGATGAATGTGGAAACTATTATGGCCATGAAGAAGTACGATACCAGATTCCTGTTATCCATGACGGAATAGCCCTGTGGCGGAGTATATTTTGTCAGCACGCCGCATATCAGAGCAAGCAGAGGTGCCTCCAGCAACGTAATGAGCAGGTACTGGACATCTGTCAGCTTTGCCTTGAGATTACGCTGCAGGAATATCACCATCTGGTGCAGAGCATCAGGGCGCTTCTGGCGGTTGGCCGGTACGGGAGACACGGCAGGAGCTTCAAACTGCTGACGGGAATCCAGATACAGCTTATGCCATTCATCCGGCTGGACCTTGCGTTTCTCCGTCTGGTTGCCGCTGTCGTCCAGTGACTTCTCATCTATTATATTAAGGACAATCTCAGGATTGACATTACCGCAGGCAGGACATGTGGTGACCTGTGCATCGGCATAGTTTGCGGCATTCTTGAAATAGGACACAGCCTCGATGGGATTGCCGTCGAACACCGGGAAACCACCCTTGTCCAGCAGCCACAGACGGTCGAACAGCTTGTACACATCGCTTGACGGCTGGTGTATGTTGACCACAATGAGACGTCCCTTGTAGGTCTGCTCCTTAAGAAGGTTCATGACCTTTTCCGTATCGGTCGATGACAGGCCCGATGTAGGTTCGTCAAGGAAAAGCACGGCCGGCTGACGTATCAGTTCCAGCGCAATGTTCAGTCTCTTGCGCTGACCGCCCGATATGTACTTGTTCATTGGAGAACCGACCTTGAGGTCACGTGCCTGATCCAGGCCCAGATCCACCAGTGTCGACATGACCTTGGCATCGAGTTCAGCATCGGACATACCGCTGAAGCAGAGCTTTGCCGTGAACCACAGATTCTGGTACACGGTCAGTTCCTCAATGAGCAGGTCGTCCTGGGGAACGAAACCGATCAGTGCCTTTGCGGCCGGTTCATGTATGTCGTGTCCGTTTATCGTAATCTTTCCTTCCTGAGGAATTATGCTCCCGTTGAGAATGTTGAGCAGTGTGGATTTGCCAGTGCCGCTTCCACCCATGATGGCCACCAGCTGGCCGCTCTTCAGCGAGAAACTGAAATTGTGCAGACCGAATGTGGGATTGTTGGCGAAACGGAAATTCAGGTCACGGCCGCACATCTCGACCGCATCCTTACCTTCGCCCTCACCGTAAGCCGACATTATGGATGAATAGTAGGCCGGATTGCAACGGGTACATTTGAGCACACCGCACTTCTGCCATATCTGGAACGCTCCGGCCAGAACCGGAACATCCTCCATGAGCACCTCATCGGTTCCCATGTAAGTGAAAAGCAGTCGGTTGAATGACTTCAGCCACAGGGTCTTGAGCACCGGCTGTGCATCGGGACCGTATGAGTGGAGCATCACGCCGTGTTCATCGGCGACACCTGTCTCACGGCTGCCTGCTCCGCAGTCTGCGTAATCAAGACACGCCGCGAACAGGTCTTCGCTTATGTTGAAATTACCGGCTACTGTCCGGAACAGAGGATCATCAAGAACATGCGCATGTTCCGATGCCATCTTGCAGAATTCCATGAGTCGGAGCAGCATGAGCAGCTGTTCCATATGTGTGATGCGGGCCTGCAGCTTCTGGCAGATTCCCGCAACGACCATTTCCTTGTCCAGATCGGGAGTTTCATCGTAGAAGCCCCGAAGGTCATCGTATAGATTCAGATACGATTTCGGAGAGCGTATGCCGAAATGACGCATCAGATAGTTCGTGATGATCTTCTGCGTCTTTTCGCTGTCAACGTCATTACTTGCCCCAAACAGAGCGAACAGGTTCGTCAGACTGGAAAGGACAATGTCGTTCATAACGCTCTATCAGTTGTTCCTGCGCTGCTGCTGTTGCTGGAGCCTCTCCTGCTCCTTCTGCATGGCCTCGAGGCGGGCCATCATACCCGATGCCTTCTTTGCCTTGGACGGATCGTTGCGGCTGGCGGCATAATCGGCCTCAAGTTTGGCCAGGATCTTCTTCTCATCGGTGGAGCGGCGCAACCATACCATTGTGATGATGCTTACCAGACCGGATATGAAGTAGTAGTAGCACAGACCGGAAGAGTAGTTGTTGAATCCGAAGAAGAAGAACACCGGCATCAGGTACATCATCCACTTCATCATGTTCTGGGTTTCTTCCTGACCGGGAGTCACCTGCTGCTGTCTCATGGAGATTACGGTGTTTATTATGTTCGTCGCGCAGAACAGCACGCAGAATATGCTCAGATGGGTTCCAATCCATGGAATATGGGTGTTCCAATGGATCAGGTCATCGAAACCGGTAAGATCGGTCGCCCAGAGGAAACTCTGCTGGCGGAGTTCGATTGCATTGGGAACCAGGAAGAAGAAAGCCATCCAGACCGGCATCTGCACCAGTGCAGGCAGACATCCGCCCATTGGACTGACTCCGTACTTGCTGTACATGGCCATTGTCTCCTGCTGCTTCTTCATTGCATCCTCCTCCTTGGGGTACTGGGCTGCAATCTTGTCAGCATACGGCTTCAGAGCGCGCATCTTGGCGCTTGACATGTATGACTTGACCTGGGCAGGCATTACCAGCAGCTTGACTATGATTGTCATGAGCAGAATGACCAGACCCATATTGAGATTCCAGTGTGAAAGCAGATTGAACAGAGGAATGAGCAGGAAGCGGTTCACCTCACGCACCACAGGCCATCCCAGATTGATGACTCCGTTCAGTCTGGCCTTGCCCTCACCTCGTGACAGCTTGCTGTTGTCCTTGAGAACGGCATAGTCGTTAGGACCGAAATAGAACTGGAAGCAGCTGGCCTCGGCACCTCTCGGATCGAACTGGTTCCTTGCCTGCAGCATGAGTTTCTTCAGATAGCCCTTACCTTCCTTATATGACTGTCCGGCCAGCTTGGCATCGGCCTCAAAGCACGAATTGGACATCATTATGCATGAGAAGAACTGGTTCTTGAAGGCAACCCAGTCAAGCGGTTCCTCAACGGTAAGCTTTCTGGCGGCCGACAGCATTGCCGTGCTCTTTCTCTTGAGCATCGGGGTGCCGAGAAGCTTTGCCTTTGACTTGTCGTTACGCTTGTATGTGAGTTCCGTATAGCGCTGCTCGAAGTCGAATCCCTTCTCCTGCTGACGCAGATTCTGGATCCAGTCGACGGCAAGTGTTTCAGTTCCGGTGCTGAAGAAGTTGTCCATGCCGACAGCCTTGATGTCAAGATTCAGCATATAGCTTTCAGGCAGCAGAGAGTAGATGAAATCCATGTGTCCGTAGCCGTTGGTCTCCAGGCGCATGGTGACCGATGTCGATGTCACACCGACAGGCTGGAAGTAAAGATCGCGGCTAAGTATGTTCATGTTCTTGCCGTCGAACTTGAAGTTCATGTTGATTTCATCCTTGTCGAAAAGGCATACGGGACCGCCCTGCTGGTTCCTGTATCCCGGAAGCACCACCTTCGAAGGAACAGCGCCCTTGCTGGTAATGTCTATCTGAACCAGACCGTTGTCAAGAGTGACGGTCTGCTCGCTGCCGTGCAGAGCCGGGAAGAGCGGTGAAAGGGAATCGGAAGCCGCTTCCACTGCCTGGACCATTGCACTGTCAAGCGCCAGTTCAGTCTTTTCCTGAGCAGCCGTCCGAGCCGAGTCAAGTTTCTGTTCATACTGTGCCTGCTGGGGAGCAGTCTTCTTTTGGGATTTGCCTGACCACAGGACAAAGAACACCATTGCAGCTCCAATAAGCAGGAGTCCGATATATGATTTTCTATCCACTTTTACCTATTTATTCGTTAACAGGACGCAAAGGTACAAAAAGTATTGTATTTTTGCGCATAGAACTGAACTCTCGAAATGAAAAACAGATTATTCCTGTCATTGGTCACCTTACTGGCTCTGATGTCATCAGCACCTGTCTGTGCGCAGGAATCTGATTATGATGACGTTTCGGACAATCCGTTCATGTTCCGCCTGTTCATGCCAGCCACCCTTTACCGGTCAGTAATCGACAGGGCGACCGGTCTGCAGCCCACGGTTCTGGAGTCCGATGCCACCGTTCCGGCCGACGGCTCACTGCTTCCCATACCTGAATTCCGGGCTCTTTCGGACAGCACCAACCTGATTGTCGACAAGGCCCTGCTCAAGCTCTACCTTGACCGTCCGGAACTGGTCCGCCAGACCGAAAGTGAACTCAATGAGGTAAGGCTCGTCAAGCCCGTAACAGAAAATCTGGCAAGCGGAATTGCCATAAACGACACCCGGGTCAACACCATCATGCCGACCGATGACAAGAAGCAGGAAACGCAGGTATACAAGACCCGGCACTGGAAGACATTCGGAAATTTCCAGGGCAAGTACACTCAGACATATTTCTCGGAGAACTGGTACAAAGGCGGCTCCAGCAACCACTCCGTGCTTGCATCGACCGTACTGGAAGCCAACTACGCCAATGAAGGCACCACACTTGACAACAAGCTGGAAATGAAGCTGGGATTCATCTCGACAGGTACCGGCGAGGAACGCGACGTACGCACCAATGACGACCTGCTCAGACTGACCACCAAATTCGGACTCAAGGCACACAACAACTGGTACTATTCGGCCCAGCTGCAGAGTTACACACAGTTCCTTCCGGTATTTGACCAGAAAGTCCCGACAAAGCTCAAGTCAAAGTTCCTTGCCCCGGCATACAGCAACCTGTCAATAGGTATGGACTACAAGCCAAAGTTCAAGAAGAACACCACTACCCTGTCACTCCAGATCTCACCGTTTTCGTACAACTACCGGTACGTGAGCGTTGACAGCATTGTCACCAACTATGGAATTGAAAAAGGAAAGAATCACCTCCTTTCAATGGGTTGTAAGGTTGAATGCAACTTCAAATACACGTTCTTCAAGGATTTCACGCTCAACTCGAAGTTCCAGTACTATTCCACCTTCAAGAGCGTGGAAATAAACTTTGAAAACACTCTGGACTACAAGCTTTCCAAATATTTCTCACTGCAGTTCTTCACCCACTGGCGCTTTGACGACAGTGTAAAGAAACCGCACGAGGACTGGGGCTACCACCAGTTCAAGGAACTGCTTACGCTCAATTTCAACTACGCCTGGTAGCAGGTAGCGGGCAAAATATGCCAACGTATCGGGTTTTTGAGTATTTTTGCACCCCAGAAACGAAAAACATCAATCTGTCATGACCGTAACACTGCTTCTGCACTGCCCCGACAAACCCGGAATCATTGCCGACATAACCAATTTCATAACCGAGAACCGCGGAAACGTAGTCTATCTGGCCCAGTTCGTTGACCATGTCGAGAACATCTTCAACATGCGCATAGAATGGAACATCGACGAGTTCCTGATTCCAAGGGACAAGATCAAGGACTATTTCGGCACCCTGTATGCCAAGAAATACGACATGGAGTTCAAGCTGTACTTCAGTGACGAGAAGCCCCGCATGGCCATTTTCGTTTCCAAAATGTCCCACTGCCTGTTTGACCTTCTGGCCCGCTACAGCGCAGGCGAATGGAACGTGGAGATACCGCTCATCGTAAGCAACCATCCCGACATGGAGCCCGTGGCAAAGATGTTCGGCATTCCTTATTATGAGATTCCCATAACAAAGGAAAACAAGCTTGAGCAGGAATCGGTCATGCTCGAACTGCTCGAAAAGAACAAGGTCGATTTCATAGTCCTGGCCCGCTACATGCAGATCATAGGCGACCGCATGATTGCACGTTATCCCAACCACATTATCAACATCCATCACTCGTTCCTGCCGGCATTCGTAGGCGCCAAGCCCTATCAGGCAGCATTCGACCGCGGTGTCAAGATTATCGGTGCAACCAGCCACTACGTGACCGCCCAGCTCGATGCAGGCCCCATCATTGTCCAGGACGTGGTCCACATCTCGCACAAGGACATGCCTCAGGATCTGGTCAACAAAGGCAAGGACCTGGAAAAGATTGTCCTGTCACATGCCGTCCAGAAGCACATCGAGCACAAGATCCTGGTCTACAAGAACAAGACGGTCGTATTCAGCTGATTCCTGCGAACAGGGGACAGGCTCCGTTCGCGTAAGTCAGCAGAAATCCACTTTGGAAAGGGTATCTGCAAACTTACGTATTCCATCCTGTATCTTTTGACGCGTTTTGTCCGATGGGCGGGAAGTTCCGTTTGCATAATGAGAAAGAATACCCTGATTAACGCCAGTTATACGTGATAATCCGGCCAGCGTAAAAGCGTATGCATATTCGCGAATGAATGACGCAGTATCGTAACACCATACCCATTCAACATCTTCAGTGTTGAGACCTTGCGACATACGATATGCACGGATTTCCGAAAAACCTGTCAGAAAATCATTCTTGGCCTCATCCAAGGTCTTACCAGTTCCTGTCACCAGAAAATCCAGACCCTCGCTGTCATGATAGATACTGAATGATCCATCGGACGCCATTTCAATAATTGCCTTTATCTTCATTTGTTCTTTGTTATTACTCCAGCTGCCTTCAGAATTGCCAAACATGTTCCAGTAGCTACCTCCTGGCTCAAATGATTGCTCATTTTGAATACCATTCCAGTATTGGGATTAATCCAAAGCGGATGTCCGCCCATTTGTTTCCCTGTTGGAACGCATCCTGCCCTACGTACTATTTTGACCAGTTCACTGTATTTCATGATATGATTATTTTACGCAAAGATATTAATATTAATACTAACCGACAACACTATATTCAAAAAAAGTGACACGATGAAGACGAAATGACTGGATACATAAGAATGCAGTCCTTTGTTTGGAGTCTGTGGGCAACAACCGCATTCTGCGCATTCGGAATTCTGTTCATATTTGGCTGGTCCTATCTATATTTTACGTATCTTGCGGTATTCCTGATGCCGATAGTCTATATCGCGAAGTTCAATCTGGCAATGAGGAAAATAAGGAGAGTGGACAATGAAAAATAGTTTGAGAGTAGAACGATCCAACCGAAAAACCACAATTTCATGTAGTAAATCCACTATTTTATTGTCATATCATTAGTGACCAAAGACTAATGGATAACGGCGTAAAACTATGGAAAAAGTATTCTGCTTCAAATTGGCAATCAGATATCATGTCGTATTGTGCCTTGCATCAATATTGCTGCTTGCATGCTGCACTGATTCTGACGTTCAGACAAAACGGCTTACAAGCAAGCTGACAGTTCAGGAATATGACATCAATGGCGATGGCGTGTTGCATGGTGAGCTGCTGCCCATACAGGTGATGGGTGCCACGGATATTGTTGCAGTTGATTCAATGCTGATAGTAACGACCGGCAACCGCAACGCCCTGTTCTCCGTGATCAATACCGGCAATCTTTCTGACAGGGTGGATTTCGGCAAGACAGGAAGAGCGCGGAATGATTTCCTGGATATACCGTCCTTATTCTGCAAGCATTATCTTGAGGAAAAAGACGGAGATCTGATTATGTATGTCTCTGTATTGAATGAGACAAAGAGTGTCAATCTCACAAGATCCATAGCGAAAGGCAGTATGGTTCCCGGACCGATGGAAGACACGGAGATACCGCTTGGGAAGACAATCGTACACATGTATGGAGAAACGTATTTCTCTTATACGAATAAGATAATGGAAGGCCCCGAGGTCACTGACAGTGTTCCATATTTCTCCATCATACGTTCCGGAAATGAAAGCCGGATACCGGTATATGGCCAGCCTATAGAAGCCGATGCGCAGATATATTTCCTATATGCTTATTATGGTTTACTATGCCGGAAACCTGATGGAACGAAAATGGCTTTTGCAATGGCAACAAAGGATTATCTGCATATCATGGATATGAAAAAGGGTACGGCCGTAAGCATCCATCGTCTGGGTGGCGCAGATATTGATGACAAGGCGGACAGGAATTTCAAAGTACAGAACCAGAATGCCGATGTGTCGGACAATTATATAATTCTGCTTTCTCCGCACAATACGGATGACGGTCTGAGTTCAATCCGGATCTTTGATTGGAATGGCCGGCTTATAGGATGCCATACTCTTGACAGACAGGTGGAACGCATCACGTTTGACTCTGAAAATCTGGTATTGTACGGTCTGGATAGTATCAATGAAATGTTCTACAAGTTTGACTTATCCGGCATTTGCATCTCGACGAAGTTGTAGCCCTTCGGGTACGCACTCTGGTATGCCTTCTTCGAGCCTTTGGGGATAAAGATTGTCAGGCCTGCAGGAAGGGCTTCGGGGTCAATTTCCGGAGGAACGGGACTATTCAGTGTCAGTGTGATATCTGAATCAGGGAAGGTGCCAAAGATGTATGGATTAAGTCTTGTCACTTTTTCGGGAATTGTAAGAGTTTTCAGACTCTTGCAGTCTGCAAATGCGGCACGGCCTATATACTTCACGGAATCGCCAAGTCTTACATCGGTCAGACCTTTACATCCTAAGAATGCGGCATTG
>JAZUEH010000085.1:0-10819 GCA_045640065.1 Bacteroidaceae bacterium | reverse complement strand
TGTAAGAACAAAATCCACTTCGTCATTGTTTTCCCTCCAGTAGTAAACCTTATAGTCTGCAATCTGAGCCTGGCTCACCAGATATGCACCGACTGCCGATTCGGCCATCCGGCCCCATTCTTTGGGATTCTCTACCGCCTCAGAATAACTCAGTTCGGACCAGGCGTTTCTTAGGGCATTGTTATGAACCTGGAACTTTGGTATGGAATTGTACTTACGCGAATTGTCTGCGGCATATTTCTGAAGTCCGCACAGCAGACCGCACTCGTCAAGAAGATGCAGATATCCGGCCAGCGTGGTCACATTGCCGGCATCCTGCAGCTGTGCGGCCACCTTAGTGAGTGACAGCAGTTCGCCGCTGCAGCTGCTTCCTATCTCGAACAGCTGTCTGAGAAGCTGGGGTTTCAGCACCCTGGTATCCATAAGCACATCTTTGGAGATGGAAGGCTCCACGAGCGAGTCCTTCACATAGTTCCTCCATCGCGTTTCATTGCCTATGAATGCGGCAGCACCCGGATACCCGCCAAAGAATATGTACTGCGGCAGTGTCCATCCGAAGCAGTCACGCATTTCCATGTAGGTCCAATGTGACAGTCTGATGAGTTCGAATCGGCCCGCCAGGGATTCCGTCAGCCCTTTTTCTATGAGCATTCTTGACGATCCGAGCAGCACCACAATGAGTTCGCGCTTCTCTCTGGTGTCGCGGTCCCATTCGGCCTTCACCGTTTCGCTCCAGTTGCTTATCTTCTGTACTTCATCAATCACGAGCAGACGTTTGATGTTACCTTGAGCAAGCATCTTCATTCGTGCCGTCTCCCAGACCTGTGCCAGCCAGTCGGCACTGACACCGGTCACATCATCGGCCGAATAGCTGTCGTATGGCAGCGTGCATTCCTCAAGCACCTGTCCCATAAGTGTTGTCTTGCCCACCTGACGGGGTCCGACAATGACCTGCAGCTTGCCTCTCTGTTCGTCAATACGTGATAAGATGTCCTTGATTTGTTCTCTTTTATAGCTCATTGTCAATTGATTATATAATTGATTGCGGAAATGTTCAATCTAATGAAGAAAAATGTTCAATGTATGCCGCAAAAATATTCAATCTGTTTTGAAAAACAAAGGACTTCAACTTATTTGATAACATTGAATTCGTGAAGTGTCAAAAAATTGGACGATTTTCTGGTAAAAAGTACGATTTGCGCATTATTTCTTTGCAGCGGCGGACGGCATCATGATAATTTTGTGTGAAAACAGATAAAGCACACAGTCATGTTCAGACATTACTTGAAAATAGCCTTCCGCAACATACGCAAGTATGCACTGCAGAATGTAGCAAGCATTATTGGGCTGGCTACGGGTTTTATATGTATCTGCTTTTCTTTCTTATGGATACATTACGAGGAATCATTTGATACATTTCACGATGATGCTGACAGATTATTCACTCTGTCCCGTATTGCAAGCGATAATTCAGAACTGCAGGAAGTCAGGTTTGATGCGATGCTTACTGAGACATTGCTTTCATTTCCTGATGTGGAGTCTTATGCAAAATGGAATTATCGAAAGTATGATAATGTTACAGAATTGACAGCAGACACCATGTTCTTCAGATTCTTTGAGTTTAAGGTGCTTGACGGAGTCCCGACATTTCTGAATGACACCAATTATGTCGCTATTTCAAAGGAATATGCCGAAAAATGTTTTCATGGTGACAATCCGATAGGTCAGAGTCTTGTCGGAAAAACAATTTGCGCTATTGTCGCTCCATTTGACAGGCCTTCCATTTTCAAATTTGACTTGCTGTCGCGACATGATTATCCTGCGCTCTCCATGGATGTCTTCCAAAGCATGAGATATTCTGATTTGGATAATAATCCGAATGTGCTGTTCAAACTGCATAGGGATACAGATATGGAACTGTTTTCAGATTCTCTGAGCAATACCCTGAATTCCCGATCCCGATTCAATTATGACAACAGATATGTGTGCCTGTCAATCAAGGATATCCACAAACAGACGGCAGAAAAGAGTATGTACATCGGATATGAGCATTCAAGACTGTTTGTCTGGTCAAGTATTCTGCTTACATTATGTGCTCTTGTCAACTTTATGCTCTTCAATCTGAACCGTATCATAACCCGGGAGAATGAAATGGTTCTTCGAATGGTGCATGGCGCATCACGCAGGTCATTGCTGGTGATGATGACAATAGAAACAGGTATTATTCTTGGTATGGCAACGGTTTTGGGCTGGGTAGCAGTCGTGTTACTGAAAGATCGTTTCATAGCTATGGCGGACATCAGTATGACTGGAGGATATGTCATGGCGGGCAGCCTGATTGTCATGGCTTCTGCTTTTCTGGCGGCGATGATTATCTGTATAGCATCGGCGTATCTGGTCAGACGCAAATCCATGTCCCATACAATGTCCAGGAGAAATGGCAGTGCCTTTAGAAAAGCAAGTATAGGTATTCAGCTGTTTGTCAGCGTTCTCTTTCTTTTCATAGTGAGCGGCATGCTTAACCAGTACCGTTATCTGAGAAATAATGATTGGGGTGTGAGAATCAATGATGTGGGTGTGCTGAAGATAACCAATCCTGCAAATGGAGAGTGTAAAGGATATTCAGGCCGGCATACATTTGTTCCTGAAGAATACAATGAGCAACAGTTGCGTTCAAATGATCAGAATCAAGGTTATTGGGAATATTCATCGGATTTCATTGACAGACTTGAAGGGCAGTACGGCATCACACAACAGTTACGCAGCATACCGTGTGTGTCGGAAATATATACCGGAATCGGTGATATCCGTGACATCTATAAATCTGCGGAACATATCTATCCATTCTCGGAAGTTTACATCAATGGTGAGGCCAGTCATAAGTTGGACGTATTTGACGTTCTGGACAGCAAATACATGGACATGCTGTCTTTGAATGTGACAGATGGTGATATTCCTGTCAGACCCATCAGAAATAATGAAGTTGTCATTACCCGCAACCTTCAACGTGAACTTGGACTTGGCAATGTGGCAGATGCTCCGGTAATCGATATCCGCAGGACTTATCGTACCCCCCAAACACTGGTCCGGGATGGAGGGGAGTGGCGAATAATTGGCGGTGATGTACAGGAAGTCAGTTATTGTTTTAATGTGATAGCAGTAATCAGTGACATATATCCATTGGATTTCAATCTGGATCCTGTTAATGCGTTGCTCTGTTCGCCGGAAAACCGCAGGCTGATGGGACAGTCATTGGGCGGATGGTCGGAAGCTCTGTATTCCATCACCTTCTATTCCGGAACAAAAAATGATCTCAGGCGAAAAATAGATGAAATTATGGCTCCGACGGGATTGGAATACGAACTGAAATTTACGGAAGATGAATTCTATGAATCTCTTTCAGGAGAACGTCATCTGACAACTCTGATAGAAATACTTGGATTACTGTGCCTTCTGATATCATTGTCAGGCTTTTATTCAATGATTGCGCTCTCATGTCAGGAACGCAGACGTGAAATTGCCGTCAGAAAAGTACATGGGGCAAGGTGTAGGGACATACTGGCTTTGTTTGCGCGAGATTATGGCGTATTATTCATCGTATCATCTGCGTTCGGACTGTTGACAGGTTCGTGTATTGTAAAAGATTGGATGAAACAGTTCCAGCAGCAGGCTGCATTAAGTTGGTGGATATATGCAGGTATTACTGTTGCTATGTCTTTCGTGATATGCTTCACAGTTTATCACCGTATTCTCAAGGCTGCACGCGAGAATCCCTATGAAGTCATCAAAAACGAATAAAACAATATAACTATGATCGAAGTAAGCAATTTGAAGAAAATTTTCCGCACGGAGGAAGTCGAGACCTGGGCACTCAGTGACGTGTCATTCACAGTGGCCGATGGCGAGTTTGTGGCAATAATGGGGCCTTCGGGCTGCGGCAAATCGACGCTGCTCAGCATCCTGGGCCTGCTGGACAACCCCACCGAGGGTAGCTACAAGCTGCAGGACCGCGAGGTTGCCACACTGAATGAGAACCAGCGCACCGACCTCAGGAAGGGGACCATAGGTTTCGTGTTCCAGAGCTTCAACCTGATTGACGAGCTGAACGTGTTCGAGAACATAGAACTGCCGCTGCTCTATATGGGCGTGCCAGAGAAGGAGGGCCGTCGCCGTGTGCAGGAGGTCATGGACCGCATGAACATCAGCCACCGCGAGAAGCACTTCCCCAGTCAGCTGTCAGGCGGTCAGCAGCAGCGTGTGGCCATTGCCCGTGCCGTAATTTCCGGTCCCAAGCTGATACTGGCCGATGAACCTACCGGCAACCTTGACTCGGTGAACGGCCAGGAGGTGATGAACCTGCTGAAGGAACTGAACCAGAGCGGCACCACCATCGTAATGGTGACCCACAGCCGCCACGATGCATCATACGCCAGCCGCATAATCAACCTGTTTGACGGCAGCGTGGTGAAGGAACTTCCGCAGTAACACATATAATGAAAGCATCTGACTGAAATTGGAATGCTTCAGCCAGATGCTTGATGTTGAATTGTCAGAGTCTGTGTTCTGTTACGAAGCCGTACTTATTTCATACAGATACTCTGGAGCAAAACCTATTTCGTTGTTCCAATCAACAGTGTATGGATCCAAGGTGAAACTTTTGAAATAGGCGGGATTCTGCAACTTGACACAAATGCCTTTCTGGGCAAGGGGAGAGAAGTCACAAATGCGGACAGCTCCGTCATTGAATGTCAGACGAAGTGTCATTTCGCCAACATATTCGGCGGCAATAATTTTTAGAATCAGAGGATTGCTATCCATTGCCATATTTATTCAAGTGGAATAATTCTAAGTGGTGCTTCGCTGTTCTGCAGACGTTTCCAGTTAGCCATCAGCTCATCCAGATTCCGTTCACTTACTGTAGTGTCCGAATGCAGACAGAACCAATACTTCTACAATATCATCATAGACTTTGTATATCAGTCTGTGTTCGTGTGTGATTCTTCTGGAATAGACTGTTCCGTCATAACCTTTGAGCGGTTCTACCTGTCCAGTGCCTGTTTTGGGATGAATCTTCAGCTCATCAAGCAGTTTGGCGAGTTTGGGCAGTGCCTGTGGCGCCTTCTTTTGGAGCAGTTTCAGGTCTTTCTTGGCATCGGATGAAAATAGTATTCTGTATTCCATATCAAAGAACTATTCTGAAAGTAATCTGGAAAGATACGCCTCTGAGGTCTCTCCTTCGGTCATGGCAATTGCTTTTCCCTGTTCATATTCGGCTATTCCACGATAGATCTTTGCCTGAAGTTCGTCTTCGTTGATTATTGTGTCGGTATCACGTACAGGAACAAGCTTGTAGCTTCCAAAAGTGCGGCTGGTGATTACTACTAGGCTGCTTTGAGCCAAATCAAAATACTTTTTCTGATTCGCTCTGAATTCTCTGCTGCTTACTACTACCATAAGTTTTTCGTTTCTGCAAAAATAGATCAAATAATTCATGTACCAAAATGGTACACAAATACTTTATGATATTTATTCATTTTTATAAGAATCTGTTTTGAAAAACAAAGGACTTCAACTTATTTGATAACATTGAATTCGTGAAGTGTCAAAAAAATGGACGATTTTCAGGTGAAAAGTACGATTTGTGCATTATTTCTTTGCAGCGGCGGACGGCATCATGATAATTTTGTGTGAAAACAGACAAAGCACACAGTCATGTTCAGACATTACTTGAAAATAGCCTTTCGTAACATACGCAAGTATGCGCTGCAGAACACTGTCAGCATCATCGGACTTGCCGCCGGGTTGGTAGCGTATGCTATTTCATCGCTGTGGATGGGTTACGTGAACTCATACGATTCGTACCACAAGGATGCGGACCGGATTTACACCTTCGCCTTCAATGAGGACGGAAGGACAACTGTAGGCAATGAAAGGACCCGTGGAAACGGTGACCTGTTCTATATGCTGTTCAGGGAATATGCAGCAGCCGGAAAACTTGATTCCCTTGGTATTGAATCCATACTGTATTACGATGTTGAAGGTGGTGGTACAGATTACTGGACCCATGAGCCTGTTCCGGTTTGCCTTTGCATTGATTCCGCATTCATTGACTTCTTCAATCCCACGCTGGTGGCCGGTGACTGGTCTTTCCTGGACGACCTTGGAAAGATTGCGGTATCACGGTCTTATGCGGAAAAGATGTCCGCTGGCGAAAATCCAATCGGAAAGGAAATAGCCCTGGGAGTTTATACCTATACTGTCAGTGCGGTTTTTGACGATTTCGACCATTCCTTCATCGGATGTGACATGATGAGGAAATGGAACGGAATGTCCATATTCTGGTACAGATGGCTTTTATTCAAACTGCAGGAAGGAGTGACGGTCCAGGATATGCTGGACAAGTGTGAGGCCCCATTCCGGGAAATGAACCACATGTCCATGGATCAGGTAATGCGCTACAAGAGCATCATCCCGCTCACTGAAATCTACAGAAGTAAGGATGAGGCCAGGGAGGATTCATTTGTCAGGTACGACGGTCTGGACATGATATCGAAAGCCAGTCTGCTGATATTGCTGTGCGCCATTCTCAATCACTTCACCTTCTTCCTGAACTATCTGCGCGGCAGAAGGCGTGAAATGTCACTGCGCAAGGTCAACGGTGCGTCAAACGGTAAGATTGCTGTCCAAATGACAATCGAAAGCAGCATCCCGGTACTGGTGGCACTGCTGGTCGGCCTGGTGGCAGTCTTCCTGCTAAAAGAACCGTTCATGCAGCTTGCAGACATCGGAATGACCGATTCGTTCTATTGGAAAGGCTGTCTGACAATCATGTCAACGGTACTGGCTGTATCCATACTTGCAGGTGTAGTTGAGGTACAGATTGTCAGCAGGAACACCTTGAAGGACAACATCGGACTCAGGCACGGCAACACGTTCAGAAGAATCAGCCTGGGCATCCAGATAGCATCGGGCATGACGCTCATGTTCGCTCTGTTTGCCATGTACCACCAGTTCAGCTACATGCGCAGTCTGAACTGGGGCACCCTGAGAAAGGATGTCGCTATTGTGATACTGCCCCAGAAGGAGCCTGAGAAGGAAGTGTATAGGAACGGTATGTTCCGATATGTCGGTGAAAGTCCTATGTGGGGTGACAAGTACCTTGCCGGACTGGAGGAGAAGTATGGTCTGAAGGACAGAATTTCATCCCTGCCCTCGGTTAAGGGAGTCTATCCGGATTTTGCAGACATGTCCATGCTTCACTACGGAAATTCGGCTATTGTTTACGAATCGGCCGATTCGAACCCCGAAGACCACTTCTTCCCTGAAGTACTGGACTGCATTTGTCCCGAACTGAATGAGCGCCTGGGTCTTACAGTCCTGGAAGGTGCAATTCCCGATGAAGGGATAAGGGACGATGAGGTTGTAATTACCAGAAACCTTCTGACAGCATTGGGTGCAGGAAGCCTGGAAGAACTGCCGTTGCTTTACATCCAGTTGGATGATGAACAGATGACACGTATGCCGTTCAAGGTCGTAGCAATAGTCAATGATATACACATGGATAACTATGATGACATTCCGCCTCTTGTCGTGCTGTGCAGCTACAGGAACAGATACCTGGTTGACGAATACTTTTACAATGATGACCGTGGCAGCGGAACGACAAATGGAGAAGTGTCTGTACATCTTCAACCCGGATCCAAGAAGCAGTTCGAAACATCGCTCAAGGAACTTATGGACGGACTGGGTATTGAATATGAAGTGAAATATGCCGACGGCGCTTTCTTTGACCATCTTTCCAAGGACAGGAATCTGACGGAGATGCTCATGATTCTGTGCCTGATAAGCATCTGCATAGCATTGTTCGGAGTATATTCACAGATATCGCTCAGCTGCACGGAGCGCAGACGCGAGATTGCAATACGCAAGTCGCACGGAGCCAAGATAAAGGACATACTCTCGATATTCGCCCGTGAGTACGGAACGATATTCGTAGTGTCATCGGCCCTGGCTTTCGTTCTGGGTAATCTGGTAATGCACCGCTGGGTGCTGCAGTTCTACTACCAGGCGACTTTCAGCTGGTGGATATATGTGACTGTATTTGCCATTACCGCTGCGGTAATTGTATGCACGGTATTAAGCCGCATACTCAAGGCTGCACGCGAGAATCCCTATGAAGTCATCAAAAACGAATAAAACAATACAACTATGATTGAAGTAACGGGTTTGAAGAAAATCTTCCGCACGGAGGAAGTCGAGACCTGGGCACTCAGTGATGTGTCATTCACAGTGGCCGATGGCGAGTTCGTGGCAATAATGGGGCCTTCGGGCTGCGGCAAATCGACTCTGCTCAGCATTCTGGGCCTGCTGGACAACCCCACCGAGGGTAGCTACAAGCTGCAGGACCGCGAGGTTGCCACACTGAACGAGGACCAGCGCACCGACCTGAGGAAGGGGACCATAGGTTTCGTGTTCCAGAGCTTCAACCTGATTGACGAGCTGAACGTGTTCGAGAACATAGAACTGCCGCTGCTCTATATGGGCGTGCCAGAGAAGGAGCGCCGTCGCCGTGTGCAGGAGGTCATGGACCGGATGAACATCAGCCACCGCGAGAAACACTTCCCCAGTCAGCTGTCAGGCGGCCAGCAGCAGCGTGTGGCCATTGCCCGTGCCGTGATTTCCGGTCCGAAGCTGATTCTGGCCGATGAGCCTACCGGCAATCTGGACTCGGTGAACGGTCAGGAGGTGATGAACCTGCTCAAGGAACTGAACCAGAGCGGCACCACCGTAGTCATGGTGACGCACAGCCGGCACGATGCATCGTACGCCAACCGCATCATCAACCTGTTTGACGGCAGCATCGTTAAGGAACTGCCGCAGTAAGCATCGGACAAAACTGTTGCACGATAATCAAGACAATCTGACCTGTAGTCCCCGCTGAATGTTCCGGATGGTACTGCTCTCGGCATTGGATGTGTCGATGACCTTCTGCTCATACGCTCTGATAAGACGAATAGGGACACCGGTTGTTTCAGACAGTTCTTCCTGGGTGATGTCGCCCAGTTTCCTGAGACGCTTGATCCAGTGCGGGGAAGACTGCATTCTGGCCTTGACAATTTCATCAGCCCTCTCGCAGAATACCGAAAGGTCTGCTTCATGCATAGGATTGAACATTGCAGTAACACTGCTCATATCTAGTCCTATCCTGGAGAGTTGCCTGAACGACAGTCCGGACTGCCACTGGTAGTATGCAAGGGTCCAGCCGGCCCAATATTCAGGTGATGAAATTGAAATGACGCCCTCACAGCCGGCAACGTGACTACCGGTACATCTCATCACTTCGAGAGCCAGTTCCACTCCGGATTTCCCCGCTATGCAGGACACGTCGCCTCTGGAAAAGCAGTCGGCAATGCCGCTGGCGAGAAACCTTGCGCAGAACTCGTCCGCAGGGCAGCCAAGCGTATTGACGGCACAGTCCATCATTGCCCCAGCCGTCTGCATGGCATCGTCCAGGTAAATCTTATTGTAGGCGTTCATCGTCGTTCTTCCAATCCTGTCTTATAATATCCATAATGTAGATTGCATCCCGGGTATTGGTTTCTTCGAGCAGCTTCAGGTAATCCTCGCGGGCCTTGCGGTCACGGGTACTCCTTCTGATGTAGTACTCCTCACCGTTCGCGGGTATCGCCTCCCGAAACTCCAGCCGGGAGAAGGCTTTCTCACTCTTGATGCAGGTCTGTATCCCTAACTTGCCCAACTTCATTGCTTTCGCCAGCGATGCCAGTGGAATGGCATTGTTGATGAAAGCCTTGGCAAAGGAGAAATATGAGTCATCGGCCCTGTATCCGACAATCATATCCTGTGACTTGTACTCAGGAGTGAAACGTGATGTTATGAAATCCCTGGCATCCCTTGCTACGGGTGTGGCAATGTCAAATATACGGTTCTCAAGCAGTATTGCCAGCCAGTTGAGAATGTTATATTTCCCGCTGGAGAGGTCAAGGATTTCCAACCCTTCAGGATCAAAGGAATACCTGTTTGCGAAGCCGTCGTTCTGCGTCGGACAGGCCCATTCCTTTGCCAATTCCATTTCTTTTGTGCAATAGAACCCCAAACCATAGTCATTCCTGGTATTCCCTTTCCCGAATACAGGCTTTTCAATAATGTTCGATGAGCCGTGGTATAGTTCAATCATATAGCAAAACTAACATTATAATGTTACTTTTCGCAAAGATAAACGTATTATCTCTATTTTCAAGGTATTTCATACTTTTTTCTTCTTTCTATGTCCAATCCCATCGGACTGTCAAATAATTGGACACTTTTCACTGGAATCTGACGATTCCCGCATTTTTGCTTGCCGCATAGGACTGCGTCATGGTACTTTTGTGTGAAAACAAAATGGGCAGTCATGTTCAAGCATTATCTTAAGACAACTTTCCGCAATCTCTGGAACGGAGGATTCCAGACTGTATTCACAATAGTGGGACTGGCCGTGGCATTCTTCTGCTTCGGCATCTGCGCGTACTTCGTGCACGGCCTGCTGACTGTCGACAATTACTATGAGAACCACGACAGGGTGTTTGCGGTGAAAAGTCTTGAGGAAAATGATTCAGAGCTCCCGCTTTTTATGAACGTAAATTTCAATCCTGAAGATTTCATTGACAATTTCCCCGATGTGGAATCTGTATTCAGTTACCAGAGTGTATTGTATCCATTTGTTGTTGAAGATGATGGCATCACATCCGGACAGCCTGAAGATGCCCAATCCGAATTTCTGAACGTAATTTACTGTGACACTACCTTGCAGCATTTCTAT
>JAZUEH010000084.1:0-5189 GCA_045640065.1 Bacteroidaceae bacterium | reverse complement strand
GGTGCTGAGCCCGAAGATTGTCGCATTTGCCCAGGGATTCTACGGGTATCCGGGATTTGATATGTTCGGAAGTATGATGAATAATGACTGGAGATGGAACATGATTGCGGGCGTAAAACTGCAGTGGGACATAAATCTGCTCTTCACTTACAATGCGGATCGCAGGAAGCTGGACAATTCCCGCAGAATGATAGGTGTTCAAAAGGACATATTTCAGTTTAACACGGAACTTCAGGCCACCCGGCAGGTTGCGGAAGTGAACCATGTGCACAATGCCCTGGAGGGAGACAGGAAGATTGCAGCGCTCCGTTCCTCCATCAGGAAGACTGCGGAATCACAATTTGAAAAAGGTGTCATCGATACCCCTGCCCTGCTGCAGCGCATCAACGAGGAGAGAGCCGCTCTGAGCAAACTGCACATACGTGAGATAGAACTTCTCCAAATGGAATACAAACTCAAACATACGATTAACAGATAAGATTATGACAATAAGCAAGACTGTACTTTTTACTGTAGCACTGGCACTTGTGACCGCCTGCAATAGTAACGGAAGCAGATATGATGCTGAGGGCAGTTTCGAGTCGGAGGAGATTACCCTCAGCGCGGAGGCAAATGGACGGATTCTGCAACTGGATGTCAGAGAGGGACAGGCCGTTGAAAAAGGAGACAGACTGGGGTGTATTGATTCCGTTCAGTTATGTCTGGCCAGAATGCAACTTATCAGGAGTGAAACGTCTGTTTCCAGCAATCGCCCCGATGTTAAGAGCCAAATGGCTGTTTTGCAGGAACAACTGTGTTCCTATGAGAAAGAAAGGCAGAGATTGACCAGCCTGTATGAAGACAAGGCCGCTACCGCGCAGCAACTGGACGACATTAATTCCAGAATTTCCGTGTTGAAGGCTCAGATAGCCGCACAGAACTCGGCTTTGGTCAACTCCACTCTCAGCATCGATGCCCAGAGTTCTTCATTGGAGATGCAGATAGCACAGTTGGATGACCAGATTGCCAAATGCAGAATCTCTGCACCTGTATCGGGCACTGTGATAGCCAAGTATTTGCACGAAGGAGAGTTTGCCGCAGTCGGTAGACCGGTCTTGAAAATTGCCGACCTACAGCATGTCTTTTTGAGAGCCTATATTACTTCTTCACAATTGTCTGCCATTAAGCTCGGACAGAAAGTGAAAGTGTTTGCAGATTTTGGCGGAGATAATGTCCGGGAGTACGAGGGTACCATCGAATGGATTTCCGACAAGAGCGAATTTACTCCTAAGAGCATCCAGACCTCCGATGAAAGAGAAAATCTGGTGTATGCCATAAAGGTTGCTATCAGAAACGACGGATTCATCAAGCTTGGCATGTATGGCGGAATACGCTATTAGAATCGAAGACCTCGTCAAATACTATTGTGGGGAGAGAGTGGTCGATGAGATCAGTCTCTCCATCAGAAGGGGTGAGCTGTTCGGAATCATCGGTCCGGACGGAGCCGGCAAGACTCCGCTTTTTCTTATCCTGGCCACACTCATCAAGCCTGACGGAGGCAGGGTGTTTATCGGTAACAGTGACGTGATAAGGGATTACAGGAAACTGAGGACAGAAATCGGCTATATGCCCGAGAGGTTTTCTCTCTATCCGGATCTGACCGTCAGGGAGAATATTGACTTCTTCGCTTCGATTTTCAACACCACACTTGATGAGAACTACAGTCTTATCAAGGACATCTATGCCCGATTGGAACCGTTTTCGGACAGAAAGGCAGGCAAGTTGTCAGGAGGCATGAAACAGAAACTGGCCCTGTGCTGTGCGCTGATTCACTCCCCATCGGTACTGTTGCTGGATGAACCGACTACAGGGGTGGATCCTTCTTCAAGACGTGAATTTTGGGAGATGCTGGCCAAACTCAGGAAGGAGTCCGGCATAACAATGGTGGTATCGACTGCCTATATGGATGAAGCGACAAGATGCGACAGAATTGCAATGATGTATAGGGGCAAGTTGATGAAGATAGGAAGCGTAGATGAAATCATCTCCACCTTCGACCAGCCTCTTATGTCTGTCAGATCGGATACTATGTTTGATCTGCTGTCCGACTTGCGTGAAATGTCTGATGCGGAAGAATGTTACACATTTGGCGGTGATCATCACCTCAGGCTGCGTGCCGGCACATCCATCACACCGTCACGTCTGGAGGAAATGCTGGAAGGCCGTGGGCACTACGGCCTGAAGATTGACTATTGTCATCCGACTATCGAAGATTGTTTTATGTATGAAGCGTCCAAAATCCGATGATTCAGAATGAGAAAGTCATAGAGGTGCATAATCTGGTGAAACGTTTCGGCGATTTTACTGCTGTTGACCATATCAGTTTCGATGTTTACCGGGGAGAAATATTTGGATTCCTCGGCGCCAACGGAGCCGGGAAATCAACCGCTATGCGAATGTTGTGCGGGCTCAGCATTCCCACCGGGGGCGAAGGTTGTGTGGCCGGCTATGACATCCGCACCCAGTCCGAGCAGATCAAGAAACACATAGGCTATATGAGCCAGCGATTCTCTCTGTATGAAGATCTGACCGTGAAGGAAAACATCAAGTTGTTTGCAGGGGTGTATGGCGTGCCTCGCAGGAAGATAGAAACGAGACTTCAGAAACTTGTTGAGGATCTTGGAATGGCAGAAATGCAGAACCGTTTGGTCAGGGAACTTACTCAGGGATGGAGGCAGAAACTGGCTTTCTCCGTCTCAATATTCCACCAACCGGACATCGTTTTTCTGGATGAGCCTACAGGCGGTGTCGATCCTAAGGCCAGAAGACAGTTCTGGGAACTTATCTTCAAGGCAGCACGTGACGGAATCACTGTATTTGTCACTACACACTACATGGATGAGGCTGAGTACTGCGACAGAGTGTCGATGATGGTGGATGGTAGTATTGTAGCTATGGATTCACCAGCCGCACTGCGCGAGCACTATGGAGCGGAGTCCATGGCAGAAGTGTTCGAAATAATAGCACGCGGAGCAAGGAGATCAGAATGATGAATCAGTTCCGTTCTTTTGTCACATTCGTCAGAAAGGAGTTTCTGCACATATTCAGAGACTCCAGGACTATGGTAATCCTTTTTATCTCCCCTGTCCTGCTTATGCTGCTGGTCAGTTATGCCATGTCCACGGAGATCCGCAATGTCAATGTTGCAGTGCTCTCACCGGACAAGGATGCCGGCATCACAGCCCTGACAGCAAAGATTGACGCCAGTGTCTTTTTCCGCGTTACCGGACATCCGGAATCACCTGCCGAGGCGGAGGCCATGCTACGCAGCGGCAAGGCTGATGTGGCTATTCTCTTCAACAATGCCTTCTCCGCAAGGCTGCTCAGTCCCGACGCCTCGGACATTGACATAATGGTGGATGCCTCCAATCCGAACAATGCCTCACCGCAGGCTATGTACATCATGGGAGTCATCAATGACTGGATGAATGAAAAGTTCTCCTCCGCATCTGCAGATTCCGGCAAGGGCACTCTGTCTGCAAATATTAGGATGCTGTTCAACCCACGTCTGAACAGTTCCTTCGATTTCATTCCCGGTCTGCTGGGACTGATACTTCTGACGATTTGCTCGTTGATGACATCAGTCTCGATAGTCCGTGAGAAGGAGATGGGCACAATGTCGGTACTGCTTGTATCGCCCGTCAAACCCACCGCAATCATTTTCGCCAAGCTGACACCTTATTTCGCATTATGCATCATTGATTTGGCATTGATTCTGCTGATGTCGCATTTCATTCTCGGAATGCCGATAAACGGCAGCCTGTTCTGGATAATAGTCGTCTCGCTGATTTTCATCCTGTTGGGTCTTTCCATCGGTCTGTTCATATCCTCTCTGGTCAAGACCCAGACCGAGGCATCACTAGCCTGTGGCATCGGTCTTCTCTTTGCGACTATGATTCTAAGTGGAATGATGTTTCCCATAGAAAGTATGCCGGAATTCTTCCAATGGGTCACAGGCATCATACCGGCAAAATGGTATGTCATAATCATGCGACGGCTGATGATACAGGGCACCCCGTTCATCTATTGCATCAAGGAGTTCGTCATCATCTGCCTGATGACTGTCGCTGTCCTCATTGCGGCATTGGCTAAGTTTAATGACAGATTGGAGTAATTATGGTAAGAATGCATTATTTGCTGATTAAGGAGTTCAAACAGTTCATCAGAGACCCATTCATGTCAGGAATGGCATTTCTGATACCTCTGATTATGATGCTTGTTATGCCTGTCGTGGCTGTGATGGATGTGAAGAACGTCAATATGGCCGTAGTGGATTCAGACCGCAGTACTCTGTCCCAACAACTGGTCAAAGCTATTGAAACATCGGATTATTTCACGCTGAGAAGTTATCCATCAACCTATTCCGAAGCATTTTCCCAAATACAGTCCGGGGATGTGGACATCATACTCCAGATTCCGGACGGGACGGAGAAGACGGTTGTTGCAGGCGGCAACGCAGAACTGTTCATTGCTGCCAATGCAGTGAACAGCACGAAAGGACTCCTCGGCTCCGGACATCTCAATGCCATTATTTCGGAATTTTCCGAACGGATGGACCGGACTGAGCAAATCAGCTCACCACTGCACGTCACAGTCCGGAATATGTACAACGGCCGGCTGGATTTCAGTCTCTATATGGCTCCTGCATGTCTGATTCTCATTATGATAGGTATCTGCAGCTTCCTGCCCACACTTAATATCGTGACAGAGAAGGAGAAGGGAACCATCGAACAGATGAACGTGACTCCAGTCACAAAGATGGAGTTTGTATCATCAAAACTTATTTTCTTCGGAGGTCTGGGAGTGCTGATGTTCATATTCTCATTCCTGTTGGGTAAAATCATCTATGGAATGGCACCTTTCGGAGGCTTCGGCACAGTCCTGTTAGCGACTACTCTATTCATCCTTTTCCTGTCCGGCTTCGGACTGACAGTCGCCAATTTCTCAAACACACTTCAGCAGGCGGTATTTACCATTTTTTTCTTTTTGATGATTTTCGTACTGATGAGCGGGTTATTCACTCCTGTAAAATCGATGGTCGGCTGGGCGCACAATTTCACTTACGCCCTCGCTCCACGCTATTTCGTTGACATAGTCCGTTCCGTTTGTCTGAAAGGAAGCACCATTGCCGACCTCCGGTTCGAATTCAC
>JAZUEH010000083.1:0-1952 GCA_045640065.1 Bacteroidaceae bacterium | reverse complement strand
AGCCATCAGTGTGGAACCACTGCCGCCGAATGTGTCGATCACCACACCGTTTGCCTGTGTGGAGTTTCCAATCGGATAACTCAGAAGGTCAAGCGGTTTTGAAGTCGGGTGGTTCGCATTGCGTTTCGGCTTATCGAAGTTGCAGATGGTGGTCTGTTTTCTGTCCGAATACCAGGGATGCTTTCCATTCTGCATAAAGCCGTACAGCACAGGTTCATGCTGCCACTGATAATCGGAGCGTCCGAGTACCAGGCTGTCCTTCACCCAGATACAGCACCCTGCAAGATGAAATCCTGCATCCACGAATGCCTTACGGAAATTCAGTCCCTCGGTATCGGCATGGAAAACATATGCCGCACCGCCTTTTTCCAGGTGGTCAGCCATACACTTGAATGCTGAAAGCAGGAAGTTGTAGAATTCTTCGTTCTTCATACTGTCATTCTTGATTTTCAGACCGCTTGAACTTTCAAATGCTACGTTATACGGGGGATCCGTCAGAATGAGGTTTGCTTTCGTGTCACCCATAAGGGCGGACACATCTTCGGCTGATGTTGCATCACCACACATCAGCTTATGCTTCCCGACATTCCAGATGTCACCACGCTGTACAAATGCAGCCTTTTCCAAAGCAGAGGTGAGGTCAAAGTCGTCATCCTTGACTTCATCACCGCCGTTGGTGTCAAACAGGTCTGCAATTTCAGATTCATCAAAGCCTGTCAGTCCGAGGTCAAAGCCGAGTTCCTGCAATTCCTGCATTTCAACAGCGAGGAGTTCGTCGTCCCAGCCTGCGTCAAGTGCCATACGATTATCGGCAAGGATATATGCCTTCTTCTGAGCCTCAGACATATGGTCTACAAATACACATGGCACTTCGGTGATGCCTTCTGCCTTTGCCGCCTCAATGCGTCCATGCCCGGCAAGGACTGTATATTCCTTGTCGATGATGACGGGATTGACAAAGCCAAACTCTCTCAGGGAAGAACGGAGCTTTAGAATCTGTTCCTTGTTATGGGTTCGTGCGTTATTGGCGTATGGAATCAGCTTGTTAATGTCAACAAGCTGAAATTCTGTTGTTGTGTTCATCGGTGCTGCCTCCTGTTCATAAGAGTATTCAGACCTTTGCGGGCAGCATCATAGTTTCCTTTGAGTGCCTGTCCCTTTATGGTTTTGTACTGCTGTTTGGTAAGGAACGGTCTGTGGTTTTTCAGTTCTTTGAAGAAATACTTGTCAGCTTTCATGCTATTCTCACTTTCTGCTGCGGAGCAGCTTTTCCATCATATCTTCATTCGGGTTGCCCTGAAATTCTACGCAGCAATTTTCCCGGACGATTTGAAAAATCTGATTCCAGATTTGATTTGCCTGTTTCATGTAGTTCTGCGACATCGCCACATAGGGTGATGCAATCGCAGCGTTTGTTGTCGGATGCTTGGAAATGTATCCGTATTTCGTGACAATCTGCTCACAATGTATCCAACGGGAAATGCTCATGGCATACTGTTCCACAAGCTGTCGGCTGACAATCTTCTCACAGGCTCGTTCTTTCAGCCATTGGTACGTTTCAATGTACACCTCATCAGCGAGAAGTTTTGTGCCGTCACGCTGTAATTCCTGCATGAATTCTCTCACAGGCGGAGTTTCAGCAGACTCAATGTCGCTCGGCTGCATCATAACTTCCGCCGATTTTCCTTCGGCAATCTTCTCGGTGAGTGCCTTTCTCGGACGACCTGCACCTGCTCTTGCACCACCACGATTAGTTCCGTCTCTCGCCATGCTGACACCTCCTTCAAAAAATCAAACATTCAGCGTAAAATGAGCATAAAAAATGCTGACCGTAAAAGTCAGCTTCGTCAAGTGTTATCGGTATTTTCCGCACTTCCAATATTTGATGGGGCAATAGGGCGTTTGAATATTGAAAAATCTGCGTGAGAGGGGGCGCCGGGCTTAGGGTGGCT
>JAZUEH010000082.1:0-5379 GCA_045640065.1 Bacteroidaceae bacterium | reverse complement strand
AAAGCTGTCTTCACTCCAGGATAAGTTTCTTTCAATTGTGGAACGCTACGGACTTAATGACCGTGTTTTATGCACTGTTGAAGAATTGGAAGACCAGACTGTTTACTATCAGAATATCGGCAACATTGAGGTAAGTTCTGTTCAGATACTGAAGGACAACGGCAAACGCATCTGTTTTTTCTGCAGACGGAACAGTCGCGGGTATTTCTACAAAAGCCGGGAATCGATTTACAGTCCGGAAGCGTACCGTAATCTGTTGGATATCACCAGGGAAATAGAATGCAATCTGGACATTGATTCAATTGAACCGGCAGTAAAGAATATTTTCAAAGGCCAGGAGAAGAATGTCAAAGCCAGCTTCTTTTATGCAAATGAAGGTGCCAGAGTCGATGTTTCACTACTTGCCGGCAACCAGGCTACAGTCAAGTTCTATATTATCGAATCAAGCGGATGCTGGTGGATTTATGCCTGGGGACCAGACTGCTCGCAGCATCCGGTCTCAGTGGAAAAGGAGTCTGACGCATGTTATCTGCTACTGGTAATGATAGATTCCTTTGTGGCCCGATATGTATCAGCCGGGTAGAATAATGTTGCCATTCTACTGGTTTCCAAGTCCTTCTTTTTCGTAATCATGCAACGTGTTTTGTATATAGCAATCAGCTTCATTAGTTTGCCGCAAGGGCAAAAATAACAATCGGACAAACAAATTTCCTTGTTCATCCGATCGATTATTAGGTATTTAAGTCTATTGTAGACTCTTAGTACTCCTCCTCGTTGAAGTTTTGAAGGATCTCTTCTATCTAATTCAATATCAACAACTTATACCAGCACCTCAAAGCAGGGAAAGCCCAAGGGTAGCCAGAAGGCTCTGAAAAACCAATAATTGGACTCTTTTGAGCACAATTATTGGTATAATATTAGCCCGGCAACACTTATTATTGCACAATAAGTTTCTTGTTGTTTACAATGTATATACCTGGCTTCAAAAATTGTAGTTCATCGTCGGTCATTTCTCCAATGAATTTGCCTGTCAAATCAAAGACTTGACTGCAGGAATTCATTTCAATTCCGATGATTCCATCGTGATTTTGAAACTGGCAGAGACTGTTACATCATAAGCCGGCATAAAATCCGGTAAGCCAATCCATTCTTCAAAAATATAACCTTCCTTCTCAGGAGCATCCAGTGGTACAATAGAAGCGTTGTATACAATAGAGTCAGATTGATAGACTTCCCCGTCTACCATGTATGTAAGAAGGTACTTGTTGATGGAGAACGAGCCGGTGATGTTGAGATGATTCCGGCCCATGTTCTGCAGCAGATGTTAGCCTCACTGCCGGTTGAAAGGCGTACGGTGTTCAACATGTACTGCATAGACGGATTCAGCCATAAGGACATTGCCAAAGCTCTGAACATAAGTGAGAAGGGATCTGCATCAGTTCTGGCCAAGGCACGCGCCGGCCTGAAGAAAGCAATAAGTGACTATTTGAAGGGAACAAGATGAAAAAGGATTGGGAAAATATAATCAAGGAACGCCTGGACGGTGACAGGACTGAGCTGCCTGCATCGGACTGGAACGATTTCCTTTCAAGAAAGAGCGCTCATGAACGTGCCGCAAGACGCCGTCGCATTCTGACGCTGGCCATTGCGCTGCCTGCCGCAGCCGCTGTCGTTGCCGCCGTGCTGGTTACGTTTTTCCTTATGTCGTTTGATGATAAGAGCGTAGCAGAGACAGAAATCCTGTCTGAAGACGGTACGGGCTATGCCGAAATGACGGAAGTCTGTGATTTGTCCAACCCGGCTGACGCCGATTTTGTTGAATTGATTGATGACGATTTGGAGTCCGATGATTTGGACGTTGAGGAAATGCCCCAGTTCCTGGGCGGAACGGCCGCTTTGCTTGAATGGCTCGAAAACAACATGCAGTATCCCGACAACTGCCGGAAGAACAGCATCCAGGGAAGAGTGCTGGTAACCTTTGCTGTTGAAACAGACAGCACATTAAGTGATATCAGGATAGTCAAATCTGTCAGTCCGGATCTGGACCGGGAGGCCATAAGGCTGGTACAGTCCATGCCCAAGTGGAAGCCGGGTGCCCTGCGCGGCCAGCCCGTGCGTGCCCAAATGACTGTTCCCATCAATTTCAGACTGGAATAGGATGTCCTTTCTTTCAGTTTCACAAACTTTTCAGTATGTTTGCGAATCCGAACCCCTGTAATTATACCGCTATGATCAAGCATTTGAAACTGGCCGTTTTCGGCTTTCTTCTGGTGTTTGCCCTTCCCGACTGCGCCCAGAACCGTCTGACTCCGTACAGTTATGACAGGATGAGGAATTTCTCCCGTCAGAACTATGTATGCTGGGGATACATGGTGGAAACTTCATTTGACGGCAACTATGAAATCCGATGCATAAGAAATGCTGAAGAACAGAAGTATTATCTGGTAATGGATGATATGCAGAAGAAGTATGAAATAGATGAGGAACTGGCCTATCAGCTCCGCACCCTGTTTGATGTGGCTGTCTATTCATCGGGCTTTCTTCCGGAAAGCATCGGTTCTGCACTGGAGGAACTGAAGACCGGAAATGCCCAGATTGAGGAGTCTGGCATGGACGGTGAAATGTACTATTTCTACAACAACCGCTATGGTGCATGCTGCTGGTCACCGTCCGGGGGCAATAACCTTGTATTGGAAAAGATCGGTGAGGCGCTGGTCTATGCTTTCAATGGCGGTGGAATCACTTTCCAGCTGTCGGATATCAGGAAGCTGACTGAGGCATATATTGAACAACTGCAGGAACAGTACCGTGAGTATTTCACCCTGAGAATGGACAAAATGCCGTCAAGGTGGTGGCTTCAGACTATTAGTTGACAATTGTATATGAAGAACTGCAATATGGATGGAATCAGACTTCTTGCAATGGCTGTATGCATGACGCTGGCATGCTCAAACGCATCGGCCCAGAGTACGGAACTGAAGGCCGGTGACACATTTACCGGCACGGTTTGGGGGCACATGGGGCCACTGCAGTATGCCAACGTCAGACAGTGGAATGCTGACAGGGATTTCTATGACATTGCCGTCACCGATTCGCTGGGCAGGTTCACAATGCGCGTCAGCGACCCCGACAACCGGTTTGCGGTAACGGGCGGCTTCCACTACTATAATGTTGACATAGTTCCGACTGCGGAGCCCATGGACATCAGACTGGAACTGAAGCCCAGGAGAGTCTATCCCGATGACCACTGGACATTCGTGAAGAGCAGTTATTCCGATGTCTCGAACCAGCCGGTCATGCCCGATGAGTATATCTGCGGCTATGTGGTGCATCCCATAAACTTTGCAGAACAGTGGCCCTGGTACGGCATGTTCCTGAAAAAGGACGACAGGGGATACATGGTGGTGCTGCGCTACGGCGGCGGAAGCTACAATGACACTCTGCGCATTGGCAATGACCTTGCCCGAAGGCTGGAAGGGTCAGTCCGACTTACATTGGACAAGGCCGATGCCGTTGACCTGCAACTGGAAGAGTACAGACGTGAGGACGAGGCCATAAGTCAGGCCAGGAAAGACAGTTCCTACGGTGATGCCGATATTATATCGATTACCCTCAATGAAGGGAGTATCCTGTATGCTGTGATGCCTGAAAGAGCGGCACACCAGTGGGCCGCAGAGATTCCTGACAGGGTCTGGAATGACCTGTACCATCAGTTTGACAGGAATTTAGGCTTCAAGCCTGATCCGTGGTCCTGGTCCGGTTACGGTTTCGGTGACACGGAAGATGACGGATATGCAGTCATATCTTATGTGAACTTTCTAAGATACCGCTATGACACTGAAACCGGTCAGGCTGCTGTCGAATACAATGACAGCAAGAGGCCCCAGGGTGACCTGTACATTGAGCCCGGCGTTACAGCCTGCGGCAGGACTTTCCCTGTAACCGCCATAGATGCCGGTGCCCTGGACAACTGCAACGCCCTGACATCGGTCTCCATTCCTGCAAGTGTGACTTCCATTGGCGAACGGGCATTCAGGTACTGTGAACTCAATTCCGTCGAGCTGAGTTCCGTCACCCCCATTGCCTGTCCTGTAAATGCTTTTGACGAGTCGGCCTACAAGCTGGCCACGCTCAGGGTTCCCAAGGGCTGGAATCAGAAGAAGGCCGCCAGGAAGGGTCGTGCCTGGGGCAAGTTCAGGAACGTCGAATACTATTGACGGACAGCCTTTGACCTTTCAGCGGCTTTTCCGCCTTCCCAATCTTATCCATCAGGGAGCCTCATATCACTACGTGGTGAGTTGGTACAAGGATTCACTTCATTATTTTTGAATTTGTGTACACATTTGTTGCTACAAGTGTTATCTTTGCAGCAGAATCAATCATTGGCTTAAATGGAAACGCTTACAGTAAGAGAATTCAGAAACAATATGGCAGCTTCCCTTGACAGGGTTGATGCCGGTGAAAGGATACTTCTGCACAGGAACCATCGTCTGTACACTATTGTTCCTGTTCAGAATGAAGATCTTGACATTTCTCCCGAACTTATGGCAAAGATTGAGCAGGCCCGAATGGAAATCAGAGAAGGTAAAGGCACAACGGTCAGTACCCATGAAGAACTGTCCGCATTCCTGGATTCACTATGAGTTATTCATTACAATTCTCATCTTCCGCAAAAGATGTTATCCGAAAATGGAAAAGGGATAACCCTAATGCATATAAGAAAGTCTGCAAAATCCTTGAAGAACTGATGGACCATCCGCGCATCGGAACAGGTCACCCTGAACCTTTGCGTGGAGGACATGACATTACCTGGTCGCGACGGGTTACTGCAAATGACCGTATCATCTACGATATATACGATGAAACGATAGAAGTCCATATTGTCCATGTGGGTGGACATTATGATGACAAATAATGAAATATACCGGTCAAACTTAGTGTCTAATACCAGTTCCTAATTCAACAATCCCAAGTCCCCTTTGCAGAAGTATGTCCTGTAAGGGGATCCTGATGTAATAGGTGTTTGCGGTTATAAGGTGCTTGCCGGAATTTGGGTGCACGTAATAGCCCTCAGGAGCAATCTGCGTGCACCCAAGTGCCAAATTCGGGCTGTGGGTGCATGAAATGTGGCTTGGAAACTTTTTGCGTGCACCCAAAAGCTGGCAAAACCTCCTTTTTCCTGTACCCCAATCGGAGTATTTTCGAACCTGAATTCATTGCAGAACTGGAAAAGTTGTGGGTTCTTCGTCACTTTTGGTGCAGCTAAGTAGCCATTGAAGCGACCAGCCTGGTCGCAAGAAGGCTTGTTTTTGCCCTTCCATACATCTGTCTCTTGATGGCCTTTATCTTGTTGTTGATGCCTTCCGTGAGGCCGTTCGA
>JAZUEH010000081.1:0-12508 GCA_045640065.1 Bacteroidaceae bacterium | reverse complement strand
ATGAAGTGATGCAGGCACAGGAAACCGGTCTTGACAACGAAAACAGCAGACATGGAAACAGGAAAAAACGGCTCAGCTGGAAGGAACAGGACAGTCTGGCTATTGCCAGAATAGAAACTGAAGCGCCGGAATGGGAACCCGTCCCAAGAAAAGCCACCCTGCTGTCGCTGGTTTTTCCCGGTGGCGGACAGATTTACAATCGCAAATACTGGAAACTGCCTGTAGTATATGGCGGTTTCATGGGATGCGTATATGCCCTCACATGGAATCAGGGGACGTACAGCGACTATCAGAACGCATACGTCGACATAATGGATGATGACCCTGAAACCAAAAGCTATGAAGACTATCTTCCCCCACACTACGAGATTGACACAAGCATGGAGGAATGGCTTAAGGATACTTTCAAGAAGAGAAAGGACAAATACAGACGTTATCGTGACCTCAGCATTTTCTCGTTCGCCGGAATGTACGTGCTGTCGGCTATTGACGCATACGTTGATGCAGAGCTGTCACATTTTGATATTTCACCGAACCTGAGCATGCGCATGTCACCTGACATCATGATTGACCGTTACGGCAATCCCGAAGCCGCATTCTCACTGGCACTTAATTTTTAATGGGAAACATATTCAGAACCGCAATCATATCCGCATTAGTTTCACTCCTTTGCTTTGAAAAGTCATGGAGTCAGTCCGACACTATCTTGACTGACAGTATCATCCCAGCTGACAGCCTGCAGTTTGACATGCCGGAAAGTTCGCAGTATGACATTGACAGTCTTCTTGCTCTGTGGCATGCCTCACACTATCTCCAGTACGACATGGACTGCATTGAAGGCAGTGTCAACCCAAGCGTAAGCGATTCTGTGATTGCAGAAAGGCTCAGCTCCCTGCCGACAATCGTTGAAATGCCCCTGAACAGCGTTGTCCGCAATTCCATCGACAGTTATACAGGCAAGAGCAGGAAAATAATATCATACGCACTTGGCATGCTTCCTCTCTACGAAGAGACCTTTGTCAACGCCCTTATCAAGTACGATGTGCCTGTCGAACTCAAATATCTGCCCATTGTAGAATCGGCGCTCAAGCCAAAAGCATACTCCAGAGCAGGCGCTGCAGGCATGTGGCAGTTCATCTACAGCACCGGACGCAAGTACGGGCTTTCCGTGAACAGTCTGATAGATGACCGTTATGATGTGATCAAGGAGACCGATGCCGCAGCACACCATCTGCGCGACCTTTATGATCTGTTCGGAGACTGGTCTTTGGCAATATCGGCCTATAACTGTGGCCCGGGCAACATCACCAAGGCCATGACACGCTCAGGCGGCAAGAAAAGCTTCTGGGAAATCTACCCGTATCTACCGCATGAGACACGCGGATACCTTCCGGCCTTCATAGCCGTCAACTATGCCATGACTTTCTACAAGGAGCATGGAATATGCCCCATGATTCCTGAAACGCCACCGGTCAATGACACGATTGTGATCCGGAAGAATCTCCACTGCCAGCAGATTGTACATTATTGCGGAATCGACATTGATGAACTCAAGGCCCTCAATCCACAGTACCTGACCGACATCATTCCAGGTGCCCACCGCCCCTGCGTGCTCACGCTTCCACAGCAGTACATAACCCCACTGCTTGAAGCAGGAGACTCGCTGTACACTTTTGACCAGGACAAGCTGTTCACGAAATCCCAGCTGGCATACATTGACAATGACATGAACAACCGTATCACCTACACGACCCACAAGATCAAGTCAGGTGAAACGCTCGGTTCCATTGCCCGCAAATACCACACGACAGTCAAGAACCTGAAAAGCTGGAACAATCTGAAGAGTGACAACATCAGGGCAGGCAAAACCCTGAAAATATATAACCGATGAGCGAAGATATTCTTTTTTCCCCCGATGAAGAAAGACTCATTGATGAAGCCTTCCAGCATCTTGTTGACACATACCTCCAGACCAAGCACCGCAAGAAGGTCGAACTCATAACCAAGGCTTTCCAATTTGCGCGCCAGGCCCACAACGGGGTACGCCGTCATTCCGGTGAACCATACATAATGCATCCAATAGCCGTAGCCCAGATCGTATGCGGCGAAATCGGGCTTGGCTCAACCTCCATCTGTTCGGCACTGCTGCATGACGTGGTTGAAGACACGGAATATACCATTGATGACATCAAGAACGTATTCGGACCGAAGATCGCCCAGATTGTTGACGGTCTGACCAAGATAGCAGGCGGCATATTCGGAGAGAAGGCATCGGCCCAGGCCGAGAACTTCAAGAAACTGCTGCTGACAATGTCCGATGACATCCGTGTCATCCTGATCAAGATTGCCGACCGTCTGCACAACATGCGGACCCTTGACAGCATGCTGCCCCGCAAGCAATACAAGATTGCCGGAGAGACACTTTACCTCTATGCCCCCCTTGCATACCGTCTCGGGCTCAACAAGATAAAGACCGAGCTTGAAGACCTGAGCTTCAAATACGAGCATCCTGCGGAATTCAGGGAAATTCAGGAGAAGCTCAATTTCTCACGCAGTGAGATGGACAGCATGTACCGGAGCTTCACCCAGCCCATCATAGAACGTCTTGATGCCATGGGAGTCAGATACTCCATCAAGGGACGGCTCAAATCGCCCTACTCCATCTGGAAGAAGATGAACCGCAACTCCCTGAGTTTCGAGGAGATCTTCGACATTCTGGCAGTGAGGATTGTCTTCGATCCTTCTTCGCCCGAAAAGGAGAAGAGCGAATGCTTTGACATATATCTTGCACTGACCGGCATCTACAAGTCACATCCGGACCGTCTCAGGGACTGGGTCACCCGGCCCAAGGCAAACGGATATCAGGCACTTCACATTACCCTGATGAGCAATGAAGGCCGATGGGTAGAGGTCCAGATACGCTCCCGCCGCATGGATGACATTGCCGAGCAGGGCATTGCCGCACATTGGAAGTACAAGGACAACGGACACGCGTATGAGGAGGACGAGACCGAACTCGGGCACTGGCTTGAGACAATCAAGGAAATCCTTGAAGATCCGCAGCCCGATTCCATGGATTTCCTTGACACCATCAAACTGAATCTCTACTCAAGGGAAATTTTCATCTTCACGCCCAAAGGCGAACTCAGGACATTGCCGGCAGGCAGTACCGTTCTGGATTTTGCCTTTACGATTCATTCCTTCATGGGCACCAACTGCATAGGAGCCAAGGTCAACCACAAGCTCGAAGCAATCAATTATGAGCTCAAGAGCGGTGATCAGGTCGAGATCCTGACATCAAAAAGCCAGAAGGTCAGCCCTGAATGGCTGGATTTCGCCACCACTGCCAAGGCCAGGTCCAAAATCAAGCAGCTGCTCAGAAAGGAAGCCCGTGAGAGCATGAAGTTCGGTGAAGCCCTTTTCCATGAATTCCTTGAAAAAGAAGGTCTTCAGGCCACTCCCGAACAGATTGACAGCATATGCAGTCTCCATGGAATGGAGAACCGGGATGCCCTGATGACAGCCATAGGCCGGAAGAAGATCGTACTGGGCGAATCTGAAAAGAACATTCTTAAAGGCGAAAGTTCCTGGTACAAGCGTTTCTGGTCATCGTTATCCACCAAAAGCAGTTCCACGGACAAGAAGAACCAGACAGGAAGCAGCAAAGTCAATGTAAAGCAGACACTGCAGATAAGCGATGTCAATATGCACAACTACAGTTATGCGACCTGCTGCAACCCGGTTCCCGGTGATGCCGTACTCGGTTTTGCCGATGAGAACGGACACATAACCATCCACAAGCTCAAATGTGAGACTGCCAACAAGCTCAAAGCCGCAAACGGCAACCGCATCCTGGCAGTGAAATGGAATATCGAGAACAGTCTGTTCCCGGTCAACATATTCATAAAGGGCCTTGACAGCATAGGCACACTGGCAAAGATGACTGAAATCATTTCCAAGAAAATGAACGTCAACATGACCAAGCTGGTGCTTGAGTCGAAGGAAGGTGTCTTTGAGGGAACTATAAGTCTGATGCTCAACAACCTGAAGGATCTTGAGACCATTCAGAACAGCCTGAAGAAGATTCCGGGCATTACAACCGTTGTCCGCAAGGAGGGGTAGCGTCCAGCTCCTGCAGAATTGATTTCAGTTCCGCACGCACATTCTTGAGACGTTCCACTATATCCTGAGTATCGGCCTGAACGGGCAGATTCCTGTCGAGCTGTGTCTTTGCGCCTTTGATGGTCAATGATTTCTCCTTGACCAGATGGTTCACCTTCTTGATCTGCTCTATGTCCTCCAGAGTATAGCGGCGGACACCAGACGAGCTTTTCTTGGGACAGATCTGCTTGAATTCCTTTTCCCAGTAGCGCAGAGTGCTATCCGGGATTCCAAGCATGTCAGACACCTCCTTGATGGAGTAGTATTTCTTCAGGACTTTCTGTGTATTGAGTGCCATAATAGCATGTATCTTTATCAGTCAAACACCTTTCCGTTGTTTTCGGCCAGACTTATCATCTCTTCATACTGCTTCGCATCCAGATCCATGAAGTAATAGTTTACAGGATTGTCATGTCTGCCACCCTGTACAAGCACCTCATAATGCAGATGCGGACCGGTACTCTTACCGGTTGTACCAACCAGGCCAATCTCTTCACCCCGCACCACCTTCTGACCGTTCCTTACAAGAATCTTGCTGAGATGGGCATATCGGGTCACATAGCCATAGCCATGATCTATTTCTATCAGATTGCCGAATCCGGACTGCCATTTCGCATAACGCACAGTGCCGTTGCCGGTCGCATAGACAGGAGTTCCTGTATCACAGGCAAAATCCATGCCTTCGTGGAATCGCAGCACATGATAGATGGGATCCGAACGGTACCCGTAACCTGATGCGGTCCGTTTCAGATCCTTGTTTGCAACAGGCTGGATTGCCGGAATGCAGGCAATGCGGTCCTGCTGTTCGCGTGACAGTTCAACCACCTCATTGAAGGAACGTGTCTGAAGATAGAGCTTCTTTTCAAGCATATCGATCTTCTGTGCCGTATTGACAAGCAGTTCGGCATTGGGCATGTCCATCAGTTCGGCATAACGTGCTGTCTCATTGAATGCCAGCTGTCGGGAAGACTCCGGCAGAGGATCAGCCTCGAGAAGTACACGATACAGATTGTCATCACGTTCCTCAATATCCTGGAGTACCAGCATGGCATCATCGACCTTCTTTGAAAGGAGGCTGTACTGTGTTTCCAGACGGTTGTTATCCTCGATCAGTTCAGCCAGACGCGGCGTCTTGGAGAAATTCATGAACAAGTACACTGACAGTCCGCCCACCAGGACGGCTATGAGCAACTGTCTGATGACCATACGGGTTCGCTGCCACAGAGTGGGATATGTCCTGCGGTAAACCCTTGATCTGGGATCGTACTTATAGTATACTTTCTTCATGCCTCGCGAGGCAAAAGTAGTGAAATTATACTATCTTTGCAAGCCGCAAAATATAAATAGGACTATGATGACAGCAAAAGAAATACGCGAATCGTACAAACGGTTCTTCGAGAGCAAGGGACATCTCATCGTTCCATCAGCCCCTATGGTAGTCAAGGACGACCCCACCCTGATGTTCACCAACGCGGGTATGAACCAGTTCAAGGACATCATTCTGGGCAACCATCCGGCCAAGAGCAAACGCGTTGCGGACTCGCAGAAGTGCCTGCGCGTAAGCGGCAAGCACAATGACCTGGAGGAGGTCGGTCATGACACCTACCACCATACCATGTTCGAGATGCTTGGCAACTGGTCTTTCGGAGACTACTTCAAGAAGGAAGCTATTGACTGGGCCTGGGAATATCTGGTCGATGTCCTGAAACTTGACCCCAAGAATCTGTACGCGACAGTTTTCGAGGGCTCACCTGAAGAGGGAATCAGCCGCGATGACGAAGCCGCATCATATTGGGAGAAGCATCTGCCCAAGGACCACATCATCAACGGCAACAAGCACGACAATTTCTGGGAAATGGGCGACACCGGCCCCTGCGGCCCCTGTTCTGAAATCCACGTGGATTCACGTTCCGATGAAGAGAAGGCTCAAGTTCCCGGCCGCGAGCTGGTCAACAAGGACCATCCTCAGGTCATTGAAATATGGAACCTTGTTTTCATGCAGTATAACCGCAAGGCCGACCACTCGCTGGAACCTCTGCCCGCAAAGGTCATCGACACCGGCATGGGCTTCGAGCGTCTGGTACGCACCCTTCAGGGCAAGACATCGAACTATGACACTGACGTGTTCCAGCCCATCATCAAGACCATAGGCGCCCTTGCAGGCAAGGAATACGGCAAGGACGGACAGACCGACATCGCAATGCGTGTCGTGGCCGACCACATCCGCACCATAGCATTCTCCATCACTGACGGACAGCTGCCGTCCAACGCCAAGGCCGGTTACGTGATCCGCCGCATCCTGCGCCGTGCAGTACGTTACGCCTACACATTCCTCGGCCAGAAGGAGGCATTCCTGTACAAGCTGCTGCCATGTCTCATTGACAACATGGGCGATGCATATCCTGAGCTCCAGGCCCAGAAGACACTCATCGAGAAGGTCATCATCGAGGAAGAGGAATCATTCCTGCGTACCCTCGACACCGGCATCAGACTTCTTGACAAGGTAATGTCCGACACCAAGGCCACCGGAAACACCGTCATCAGCGGCGTAAGCGCATTCACGCTGTATGACACCTACGGATTCCCGCTTGACCTTACCGAACTCATTCTGCGTGAGAACGGCATGACAGTCAACACCGATGAATTCAATGCCGAGATGGCAAAGCAGAAGGCACGCGCCCGTAATGCCGCAGCAGTTGAAAACGGTGACTGGGTAGTCCTCAAGGAGGGAGAGACCGAGTTCGTAGGTTATGACTTCACTGAATACGAGACCTCGATACTGCGCTACCGCGAGGTAAAGCAGAAGAGCGGCACCACTTTCCAGATTGTCCTTGACAAGACCCCGTTCTACGCTGAAATGGGCGGACAGGTCGGTGACAAGGGAGTCATTGTAAGCGAATTCGAAACCGTCGAAATCATTGACACCAAGAAGGAGAACGGCCTTCCCATACATATAGTGAAGAAGATGCCCGAACACCTTGATGCCCCGATGATGGCCTGTGTTGACGTTGACAAACGTCGTGCCTGCGAGGCCAACCATACCGCAACCCACCTGCTGGACGAGGCACTTCGTGAAGTCCTTGGCACCCATGTGGAACAGAAGGGTTCGCTGGTCACTCCGGACAGCCTGCGCTTTGACTTCTCACATTTCCAGAAGGTGACCGATGAGGAGATGCGTCAGATAGAACGTCTGGTCAATGAGAAGATACGCCAGGACCTTCCGCTCATCGAACATCGTGACACTCCCATTGAGGAAGCCAGGAAGCTTGGTGCCATTGCACTGTTCGGCGAAAAGTACGGTGACAAGGTCCGCGTTGTACAGTTCGGACAGTCAATCGAGTTCTGCGGTGGCGTCCATGCCGCTTCGACAGGCCGTATCGGCATGTTCAAGATATTAAGTGAAAGCTCGATTGCCGCTGGTGTACGCCGCATTGAGGCCATAACCGGTCAGGCTGTCGAAGATATGGTATGCTCGCTTCAGGATACCGTCAACGGTCTCAAGGCCATTCTGCCGGGCGCATCGCTGCAGGCATCGGTCCAGAAGGCACTTGACGAGAATGCAGCCCTCAAGAAGCAGCTCGATGAATTCCTCAAGGAAAAGGCCGGCCAGATGAAGGACAACCTGCTTGCACAGAAGAAGGAGATTGGCGGCATTGGAGTGATAAGTGCTGTCATGGAGGCATCGGCCGGCATGGTACGTGACCTGGTGTTCCAGCTCCGTGCCGAAGCCGCCCAGAACCTGCTGGTCGTGATTGGCAGTCAGGAAAACGGCAAGCCCATGATTACCGTAAGCGTGAGCGAAGACCTTACATCGAAGTTCAATGCAGGCCAGATGGTCCGTGAGGCAGCCAAGCTCATCCAGGGCGGTGGCGGTGGCCAGCCCCACTACGCTACCGCAGGCGGCAAGAACCCCGATGGCCTTGAAGCTGCCGTAGCATCAATCATCGACAGGATCAAGGGATAAACTTCCCCTCCCATGTTCAAAAGACTCTGTCTCATACTTCTGGCTCTTGTCTTCGTTTCAGGCGAAGGCCGGAGCCAGATGCGTTTCGGCCAGGGCCCTCAGAATATCCGCCCCAGGACAGTCCAGTATGCCGTGACTGACTCCGTACCGCTGTACATGGACATCTACGAACCGGAGAATGCCAATGGTGCCCCGACCGTCATTTTCATGTTCGGCGGAGGTTTCAAGGGTGGCCAGAGAAACGGATTCGGCGAAAGGGCCTGGTGCTCCAGCCTATGCCGCAACGGCATAAGGGCAGTGGCCATTGACTACCGCCTGGGCCTCAAAGACATGAAGAAGGTCAATCTGAAATCCATCGGGCTTCTTCACAGTGCCATTGAAATGGCCGTCGAGGACCTGTACAGCGCCACATTGTATCTCATGGAACACTCCCGGGAAATGGGAATAGACTGCAGCCGCCTGGTGCTGGCCGGTTCCAGCGCAGGAGCCATTTCCGTGCTGCAGGCGGAATACGAACTCTGCAATGCGCACAGTATTGCTGCAGTCCTGCCATCGGACTTCAACTATGCCGGTGTCATGTCATTCTCGGGAGCGGTTTTCTCCAAGGACGGCAGAATACGCTATCGTGCCAAGGATCCATGTCCCCATTTCATGCTCCACGGCACAGCCGACCACATTGTCCTGTACAAAGGCGTGCATGTCTTCAACCAGAATTTCGCCGGGACAGACCGCATTGCAAAGGTTTTTCACAAGAAAGGCTACCCGTGCAGCATAATGCGCTTCCAGGACAACGGGCATGAAATAGCATCGGCCTACAACACTCTGCTCAAGGAATGCCTGGATTTCATTGGCAAATACGTGACAGGCAGTTCCTCCTGCCAGTCCGATGCCCTGCTCGTCGAACCCGCCATACAGCCCACCGAATGGGGCAAGGGAGGATTCAGCAAGCTTTACTGATTATCATCGGGTTCAGGGTCCAGTCAACGGTCAAGGGAGTCCTCCGGCCAGTTCACCAGATACACGCGTGCAGTTGAACGTGTCAGTGCCGTATACAGCCAGCGCAGGTAATCGCGGCCCTGTTCTTCGTCAGGGACATGTCCCTGGTCAATGAATATGTTCATCCACTGCCCGCCCTGTGCCTTGTGGCAGGTCACGGCGTACGCATATTTTACCTGAAGGGCATTGAAATGCGGGTCTTTCCGCAAAGCCTGCATACGTTCCTTTGCCGATGCCAGATGGGCATAATCCTCCATCACGTTCTGGAAAAGGGCATTCTGCTGCTCACGTGTCAGAGAAGGCGAATCGCTGTGCAGGGTGTCCATGAGCAGCGTTGTCTCCATTTCATAATCGGCATAGTCCGGGAAAGTCAGAATGGCATCGATGAAACGGAATCCGTACAGTTCACGCTCACGGCGGACACGTCGGACTGTCGCAATGTCACCATTGGCTATGAATGACGGAACATGACTGTCCTGATCCGGCTGACCTGCGGCACCCGCCAGTTCCATTTCGGTCCAGTAGTAGTTGTTCTTCACCACCATCAGACTGTCTCCGCGGCAGAGCTCATCCTCACGGTCAAGAATGGTGCTGCGTATCCCGTTGTTGTATATCTGCGCCCTTCTGTTGGAACGGCACAGGACCATGGTCTCATCCATCCCGTCACGGCTGTAACAGGTACTTATGGTCTCTATGAGATCCTGTCCCGATATTGCCGCCACATCGGTTACACCCTTCAGTCTGAACCGGAACGGAACGGCACTGTAATGGGACGGCTGTTCAAGCATGCGTCTCAGGCAGGTGGCATTGGCCAGTATTCCCGAATCCTGATTCTGCCGCATGACTTCCCGCAGACAGAACCCGCTTACCTGCAGTCCGTACATTGACATGAGCTCTGCCTGAAGTGCCGGACTGTCCTCCTGACCGACCGGCGGCAGCTGGGCTTCATCGCCAAGAAGCAGCAGACGGCAGCCCCTGCCCGAAAACACGTATTTCACCAGGTCATCCAGAAGACGGCCGCTTCCGAAACTCTGCCCCGACAGGCCGTCATTCGAAATCATTGAAGCCTCATCGACCAGGAAGAGCGTGTTCTCATGCAAGTTGCGGTCAAGCTGGAAACTCTCGCTGTCCAGGACCGACTTCTGTCTGTAAATCTTCTTGTGTATAGTATAGGCCGGATAGCCTGAACTCTGGGAGAACACCTTGGCGGCACGACCGGTGGGAGCCATCAGTACCGCACGTCCGCCACCATGCACCAGCGCCCTGACCAGAGCACCCACCACCGTGGTCTTTCCCGTTCCTGCATATCCCTTCAGAATGAACGCCCTGCGCTCCTGCCCGTCTTCCACAAAAGAGGCAAGCATATCTATGGCCATTTCCTGTTCCCGGGTGGGAATAAATGGAAAATTCCCAAGAATCAGCTGTTTTACGGAGTCTTTCATTGTTATCTTTTGCAAAAAAAGGACGAATTATGGATAAATACCGATAAATGTTCTATTTTTGCGAAGCGAAAATAACAAAAAATAAAATATCCCAAAATGAAAAAAGTCATCAACACTCTCCTGATCCTGTGTATTGCCGGTCTGGCTTACGTTTACTACGGCAGCATCATGGGTCCTATCCAGTTCCAGAAAGACAAGAGTATACGTGACAACGCAGTCATCGAAAGACTGGTAGCCATCAAAGATGCCCAGAATGAGTACAACAAGCAGCATGGCGGTGAATTCTGCAGCGATTTCGATTCACTCATCGCATTCGTGAGAACAGGAGAACTTCCAATTGTCCGCAAGCTCGGTAACCTGACCGATGACCAGCTGGAAGCCAACTGGACCGAGAACAAGATCCTCAAGCTGTATGAAGACGCCAACATAGCCGAGGAACTGTCAAAGACCCTGACCGGAAGCAAGGCCGCCCAGAAGGCAAAGCTTGCCAAGGAACTTTGGGATTCTGCAGCAGCAGCCGGTTTCGTGACATACAACGAGGACGGCAGCAGGAACTACTCTTTCAGCCGTGACACCGTATGGGTCAACATGTACGATTCACTCTATCATGGCAAGCTGAATCTCGACTCAATGAGCTTCATACCTTTCTCAAATGGAGAAAAGTTCGAGCTCACCACATCGACCGATACCTCAAAGTCCGGTCTGGTCCAGTATTCATTCATGGTCAAGGCTCCGTTCGAATCATATCTGGGCGGTCTTGACAAGCAGGAAATCATCAACCTCCTTGAAGATTGCGATGACCGTGGCCGCTTCCGTGGTCTTACCGTCGACAACAACTCAGGTAACTGGGAATAATAAGCACGTTCCAATCTGAACATACTGAATCCACCGGCCACACAGCAGGTGGATTCTTTTTACCCAAAACAAGCAAAGCAGCATGAGAGTCATCAGTGGAATATACCGTCACCGCCATTTCGATGTGCCCCGCACATTCAGTGCCCGCCCTACTACAGACTTCGCGAAGGAGAACCTGTTCAACGTCCTTGCCAACCGCATGGATTTTGAGGATGCCACAGCCCTGGACCTGTTCTCCGGCACTGGCAGCATAAGCATAGAACTGGTATCACGCGGCTGCACCAAGGTGGTTGCAGTGGAAAAGGAACCGGCCCACTACAATTTCATCTGCAAGGTAATGGAAACTGTCGGTACCAAGGCCTGTCTGCCAATCAAGGGTGACGTGTTCAAATACATTGCCAACTGCAACAGCCAGTTCGACTTCATCTTTGCCGACCCGCCCTACCAGCTGGAGAACCTTGCCGACATCCCGGACCTTATCTTCCAGAACAACCTTCTTGCCCCCGACGGCATTTTCGTTCTGGAGCACGGCAAGAACAATGACTTCTCAGCCCACCCGCGTTTCACCGACAAGCGCGTCTACGGCTCGGTCAACTTCTCGTTCTTCAAGTGAATAAAGGTTTTGGATGACGGATGGTGGGGTGTGCGGACTGCCGCTCCATGGCCTGCTCCTGAGCGGGTTTTTCGTTGGGCGGTTGAAAGTGCGCCCGCGAGCTTCCCGCCAGCGGACCATTTCAAAAAACCAATCGTGACAGAACATGGCAATTTTGCAACGATTGCTTTGGCGCCAATTGTAAGTCCAATTGCAAGTCCAACATATGGAAAATGGCTCGAACCTGCGCACCCCCGCCAGAAGGCTCCTGAGCGGGTTTTTCGTTGGGCTGCGGAAAGTGCGCCCGCGAGCTTCCCGCCAGCGAACCATTTCAAGAAACCAATCGTGACAGAACATGGCAATTTTGCAACGATTGCATTGGCGCCAATTGCAAGTCCAACATATGGAAAATGGCTCGTACCTGCATACCCCCCGCCAGAAGGCCCCTGAGCGGGTTTTTCGTTGGGCTGCGGAAAGTGCGCCCGCGAGCTTCCCGCC
>JAZUEH010000080.1:0-2150 GCA_045640065.1 Bacteroidaceae bacterium | reverse complement strand
GCTGCCGCCGGGTCAGAGTCCAGTATGGCCTCAATGCGGGACAGCGTGCGTATGGGGTGGTTCCTGCCGCATGATGCACAGACAAGTACCATTATCAGGATTCTTATTATCTGTTTCATTGTGACGGCAAAGACAATCAGCACTTGTGCTTTTTCTGGGATTTGTAGAGGTCTTCGTCATAGATTATCGGCATGTATTTCTGATACAGGGCGGTGACTCCATTCCAGGTTCCGCGTGTCTGGTCATACAATATCACACCGTTCCATTCACCTCCCCCGACCATGGACAAATGCTCCATAATCATTCTGCTCAGTGTGCTCGATGCCGTGGCCATGCCGCCCTGAGCATAATCGGAATACGGGAGCACCAACTCATCAGGTGTGGAATAACACTCGGCATACACTTCGGGCTTGTTATGCTCATTAAACACCTTCATTGTCGAGCAACCGGTCGTGGCAAGCAATGCCAGCACCACAGTCAGGATGAAACTGATTTTTCTCATATGCGCTGAAAGAAACATGGTTTTGTGCAAATATAGACAAAAAATCAGCAATGATTATCAGACAAGATTTCGCAATTAATCGAAGAATTTGCAATATAATCTTTGCAATATGTAAACAATACATTACATTTGTAATGGATTAACACTTGTCACAGATGAAACAAATGAAACTATTGCCGCACCGATGGCAGATTAACGGAGCATTGATGTTTGTCGCTTTCGTCACACTTGCATTGCTGTCGGACACATCGCACATTGCACGTCTGACCCACATGAACGGCAATGCCCTCTATGACACACAAAGTACCATACGTCTTCTGCTGGAACACTTTCTGATTCCGCTGTCAGGAATGATCATGGCCATGTCAGAAGAACGCAGGGAAGACGAGAGGATATCGGTCATACGACGCAGGTCACTATTGCTGGCAGTTGCCATCTGGATTGTGGCGGGCATTCTCAAAATACTGTTCTCCATCCTTGCCGTTGCCTCCATCAATATGCCCCTTACGACCGAGCCGCTGGTATTCAAGCTCTTCAGGTACTATGAGATTGGAATGTTCCCGTTCCTTTATGTCCTTTGCCTGAAACTTTCGCTATGGATCCAGAACCGGAAGCTATCAAAGTCCGATGCCGGAGAAACCTGTTCCCTGTCGGCAGCGGAATCGATCCTGTTACCGCACAAATGGCAGAAAATCGGACTGGTCCTCTTTGTGACAGGGCTTGTAATGTACATGTGCTCCATGTTTCTGGCCAAACAATCCTTCGTATTCGTACTGGTATCAACGCTTGTCATGCCTGTAGGCCTGACTGTTGCAGCCCTTTCAAAGGAAAAGGCCGATGACGAGCGCATAGACTGCATACGCTTCAACGCCCTGTTCAAATCGGTGATACTGTTCTTCATGCTGAACCTGCTGTTTTTCATCATCAGATACATCACGGCGCGGTTTATGGGAATGCAATGTTATCAGGCCTTACTCAAGGTATGTGCCTTTCTGACCAGTTGGACCGCGTTCATGATATACTACATCCTTATTTTCAAGTTATCCCTGCATAAGGAAAACAAAGCCCTGGACAATGAAGAATAGCATTCGTGTGGAGCGCGCACGCCACAATATGACGCAACAGGATCTGGCAGACCGCACCGGAGTGACACGCCAGACAATAGCCGCAATCGAGCAGGGAAAATTCAACCCCTCAACCGTCCTTGCCCTCAAGATGGCATGGCTGTTCGACATATCGGTCAACGATCTGTTCGAACTGGAGGAAACCGATTGGGAGTGAATGCCAATCCAGGCGTGAATACGTCCCACCCGAAATCTAGTGGGGATGAAATAAAAAACACCTGTCACCTGTCACCATGGCACTTAACTGATTGTACATAAATATGTTATGTGGTGACAGGGGCTTTTGGGCCTGTCACCTTCCCCACATCCATCTGCCCCGTTTCAAGTGAAAGATCACAGAAGACATCGTGCAATAAATCTTATTACAAGTCTTGAAATGATTATTACAAGACTTGTAATGATCATTACAAGACTTGTAATGACAAAAACTACGGCTGGAAAGGTTACTGGCATAACGCATGAACTTTGAGACACCAGTGACAGACGGGTGACAGGTCAAAAAGCACCTGTCACCACTTAAGTTG
>JAZUEH010000079.1:0-8857 GCA_045640065.1 Bacteroidaceae bacterium | reverse complement strand
TGTGTCACAGGGCTTCATTGCAAAAAGCGTGAAGCTGTTCGGCGTTGAATACAAGGACCGTACCATTGGCGTTACCGGCAAGTACAAAAACGCCACTGAACTGGGTTTCCTGGGAACCCCGTTCTTCGATGCTCCGGTAGTCTTTGACTTCGACAACGCCTGGATGTACAAGTAGATGCCGGTCCGCTTAATGGTTCAGTCTGAGGTTTCCGATGGGACCTGTGATGACTTGTATGTCTGGAATTCGGCTTTGGCAGCAGTGAACAGCTCCTGCCATGCGGGTTCCGTGCACAGACGGGCAAATGCTGCGCTGGCGCACATGCGTGCCGCATCTATGTCACTTTGGTAATGGAATCCGACAATTACCCGGCTCTGTCCCATTTCGTATCCAACTTTCAGAATCTCATCCTGATGTTCGGGGTCGACACTGATCAGTGCAAGTGCAATGGCCCATGCGCGGACCGCATGTCCTGAAGGGTATGAGGTCAAATCGTTCTGAAGTTCGGAATCCGGCAACGAAGAGTGTTGCTGAAAATGTGAATATGGCCGTTCGCGCTTGAAGTGGTTCTTGGTTGACTGTATGCTGTTGCGTGCCTGATTGAATGTGACATTTACATACTCACTTACGGCAGGAAAGTCTTTGGAATTCATTTCAGGTATTCCCATCACTTCACCGAAACGTTTCAGATAGTAACTGAGACTGGTTGAAGCATCGGCTTTTGCCAGTTCGCCGCGCTCGGTGTCGCGTATTGCCTTTCCGAGTTCGTATTGGACGGAGTCACCAAGGAACTGAGGGTCCCCGGGACGGTAATAATCGGGCAGGTAATTTTCTGCATGAGGCATCTGGTCGTTGGAAATGATGCTTCTGGGAGGCCTGAATTGGGCAGAAACACTTGCCGACAAAAGGACAGTTACTGAAACGATGGTAAAAAATCTTTTCATATTTGATTGGTGTGGTTATTTGCTATGAGTTATCAGGTCTCGAAAATAGGCATTTTGTGACAATTTCAAGTAACGGATGGCTCAAATTGTATACCTTTACCGTGACAATACGAACTTTAGTAAATCAGAACGATATTATGAAAATTGACTTTGACAACATAGAGGAGAAGGCAATGCCGGCATTCAAGGGCGGCATGAAGGAGTTCAATGTACGTATGTTTGCTGATGACTGCAACAAGATAATGAAGGGGCGTCTGGTACCTGGCGCATCAATAGGACTGCATACCCATCAGGGCAGTTCTGAAATTATCTTCATTCGTTCCGGATGTGGCTATGTTCTTTATGACGGTAAGGAGATCCGTCTCAAAGAGAGCGATGTCCATTATTGTCCTGAAGGTCATGAGCACAGTCTTGTGAACGACGGAGATTGTGATCTGCTGTTCTGGGCTGTGGTTCCGAACCGTTGATGGCTGATATGATGGTGCTTCCCCACTTTGCAAGAGTTTCGTGCAGTTTGAGGATGTCAATCGGTTTGGACAAATGATCGTCCATGCCGGCATCAATGGCGTTTTTGCGGTCTTCATCGAAAGCGTTTGCGGTCATTGCAATGATAGGGATATGGATGCCTTCGGGAACCGGAATGGTCCGTATGGCTCTGGCCGCTTCATAGCCATCCATGCGCGGCATCTGTATGTCCATGAGGATATAATCGTAATGACGGTAGTCACCGCGGTTGGCTAAATCACCCATTATGCTGACAGCAACATCTCCGTCATCGGCCTCATCTACAACCAGTCCCTGGTCTTCAAGAATGAATTTTGCAATTTCCCGGTTAAGTTCATTGTCTTCTACCAGCAGTATCCGCTTTCCTGCAAGGTTGAAATTGAAGTGCGATTCATCCTGCTCAATCAGAGAAACACTTTCATCATCAACATATATAGGGAAGGAAAGGGTTATGGAAATGGTGGTGCCATGACCCTGTTCCGACTGGATGTCGATATTTCCCCCCATGAGGTCAACCAGTCTTTTTACGATAGACATGCCAAGACCGGTTCCTTCAATCCGATTCTGCGTGACCGTCTTCTCGCGGGTAAAAGGTTCGAAAATCTTTTCAAGATACTGCTTGGATATGCCTATTCCCGTGTCTTCCACTTTAAATTCGAATGTCGCGTATCCTTCCTTCTCAGAGTGAAGTTCACTGGTGGTCATCTTTACTGTTCCTCCTTCGGGAGTGTACTTGATGGCATTACCCAGGACGTTAAGCAATATCTGGTTGATACGTCCGTTGTCAGTCAGAACCTTGCGGTTGCGTATATTGCATATGTTGCTTTCCAAAAGGATGTCCTTCATTTCGGCATTTGTCCTGACAATGGAAATGATTGCATCGGTGCGGTTTATGATATCGCATTCCTCCTGCTCAAGAACCACTTTTCCGGATTCGATTCTTGCCATGTCAAGCACTTTGTTGATCAGCTCCAGGAGATTGTCACCGGCTATGGCTATCTTGTCAAGATATTCACCGACTTTGACTGGGTCGTTGATGTTCTTCTTTGCCATTGTCGTGAAGCCGGTAATCGCGTTCATCGTGGTGCGTATGTCATGGCTCATGTTGAAAAGGAAGGATGATTTGGACTGGCTGGCTGTCTGAGCCATTGCCAGAGCTTCAGTGAGACGTTCCTGAAGTTTCTTGCGTTCTATAGCGCTTGTGTCCATTTCTCCGAATCCTATGGCTATCAGTGACGGCGTTCCATCGGCATGACGTCCAAGCACGAAACCGGTCATGCTGATCCATCTCATTTTTCCGCTCAGCGTTGACCTGTATGAATAGGTTATCTTGTTCTCTTTGGCAAGTGCTTTCTTCAGGGCTTTTATTTCGCTGATTGATTCAAAGTACTTTCGTGTCTCACTGTCAAATCTGGATGCGAATGAGCGCATCATTATTGAATATGGCGCAATATCTCCTGCATTGCCCATACTTGTGTAGTATGGTGATTTCTTTATTACCTTGATTATGTCGTTGTCAAGGTCTGCCACGATGATTGAAAAATAGTCGTCTTCAAGCTTTTCATGAATCATCCGTTCTACTATCTCAGAGTCTTTGTCGGCAAAACTCTGAAGTATTTCGGTGTCAGAGAACTTGGCGACTCTCATCTCATAGAAACGTCCCAGACCGGACGATGTGTCTCTGTACTCGACCTTGATCATGCGGTCGGTCTTGAGCCTCTTGGTGATATAGTCAAGTTCCATGACTCTGCGCATGACTTCCTTGTCTGCATCGGCAACATAGAGGTCAATGTATTTGTCCTTTGAGATGTTGTAGTCTTCGTTATCGCTGAACTGTCCTGATTTCCGGTATCTGTTGTGGATGGTCTTGCGGCGTCCTGTCTTGACATTGATGAGAAACAATCCTTCGTCACCAAGCATATCTGTCATTATGTCCTGACGCAGTCTGTCACTAAGTTCCAGTGCGTCACGTACTTCGTCTTTGACGGTACGGAATGCAAATATCATGGCCGTGGGGTATCCTTCCTCATTCTGACGTGCTTTAATGACACTCATTTCAGTATAACGGACCGGGTCAATCGGATTGTGCCGCATCCGGAAATTGACACTCATGCTGTTTGACTCTTTGAGTGTCGAGTAAACGTTTTTAATGTCAGTTGCCGATTTGACTCTTTCCCGATCTTCTTTGACGACTGCCGTATCTACATACTGACTGTGAAAATCGAGTATCAACTGTTCCAATGAGAGGGTATTGGATATGGAGAAGTATTTTTTGACATTCTCATCACCATGCAACAATATTGAGCGGCCCATTTCCATGTCAATGTAATAGGCAACCTGAAACAGTGAGGCGAAGGCGCTTTCGAAACCTTCTACCATCATTTCCTTTTCCTCCTGAATGCAAACCAGTTCAGTTATGTCACGGAACAATCCCTCAATGCGAATACATGGGATATAGTCAGGATTGCGCATACCGCTACATCGGACTGTCATGTTGTGTCCGTCAGGATGATGCAGATTCAACTGCAGTTCAACATGCTCGCCCGAAGACATCTTGTTTATGGCGTCATTGGAAAGACGCAATGACTCTTTGCTGAGAAGACTGATCCAGGTCTTGTATGTTTCTTCGGGTGAACTGGTGTCGGACATGTCGATTATGCGCCGCATTGCTTCATCGGCAAACATCCTTGGTTCTCTGTCCTTGTCAAATTCAAATGCCCATAGTCCAATGTTCGCCTTGTCAAGTATGGCAGATGATAATGGAATGGCCCCCAGCTTATCGGTCTTGATCCTGTTCTTGTCCATATACTTGCAACCTATGAGATGACCTTGGGACTATTTGAAGAGCATTGGGACAAAGTGGTACAGCGAACGACGCCATGTGAGCCATTCGTGGCCTGTTCCTGCACTCTGGAAGAATATGTGCTTAATGCCGGCATTGGCAAGGATGTCATGGAAATTCTTTACGGTGGCGTACATCTGCGGTGACTCCTTCTTGCCGGTACTGATGAAAATCAGGTTGAAATCGCTGTTCATTGATGAATCGTATAGGTCGGCGGTTGTGCCAGGTCCCTTACCTGAGCCGCTGAAACCGCCAAGCCATGAGAACTTGTCGCGGTTGTTCATGGCAATTGTGAAACTTTGGAATCCGCCAAGTGACAAACCGCAGATTCCACGGTGTTGACGGTCGGCCATAGTGCGGTATTTGCTGTCAATCATAGGAATGAGTTCCTCGATTACAAGCTTTTCATATGCTGTGAAATCAAACATGTTGGAACTTGCAATTCCAGGGATGCTTGCAACGCCGTGGTCCATGACAACAATCATCGGCACAGCCGAACCTTCATCTATCAGATTATCCATTATGTTGTACATGAGTCCCTGGTTCGGCCATCCGGTCTCGTCCTCACCGGCACCATGAAGCAGGTACAGTACAGGATACCTGGTTTCCAGGTCGCTGTCGTATCCGGCCGGTACGTACACGTTGCAGACTCTCCAGCTTCCGGTCAGTTCCGACCAGTACCGCTGCATGCGAACTTCGCCGTGCGGAACATCCATGTCCAGATAATAGTCGACGCATACTTCGGGGATTTCAATTCCGCTCATCATACTGCCGCTTCCAAAGAACTGCCTGCTGTTCGGATCGGATACTTTAACGCCATCGATTATGAGTGAGTAGTAGTGGAATCCGGGGGTTACGGGCGGGGTGGTCACTTCCCACTGTCCCTGGCTGTTTCTGCTCATTGCGTGACGTCCTTCCAGATCGACTGACACACTCTGCGCCTTTGGGGCATCAACTTTGAACATTACACTTCTGTCCGGGTTTATCTTGGGGTATTCCTTGCCTGTTATATTGGTACTTGCGCTTTCCTGTGCCATTGCAATGACAACCGGCATGAATGCAGCTATTATCAAAGTATAAATCTTTTTCATATCATATAATGTTATTTGAAGAGTAACTGGGCAAAATTGTAGAGAGAACGCCTCCATGTAAGCCATTCATGAGCCGTATCCTGTGATTCATAATAGGTGTTTACTATTCCATCCTTCCTGAGCGTCCTGGACATGTTCTTCAGGAGCTGTCCTTCGGCTTGTCCGCTTGAAATGAACAGCACGCTGAAATCCTTGTTGAACTTCTTGGCTTCTTTGAAAATACCATTATATGCGGCTTTTCGCTGGGCCTTATCCATAATGCCGGGATTGCTTACATTGAATTCTCCAACTACAATGATTCCGCTGAATCCTCCTACAGCGGAAAACAGTTCGGGATATCCGAAAGCCAGATCGTAGGCCTGTTTGGCCCCCCATGACAGACCGGCAACAGCCCGATGCTGACGGTCGGCCATGGTGCGGTACCGGCTGTCGACAAACGGGATGACATCTTCAGTCATCATCTGTTCGAATGCGTCAAAACTGTCATTGCTTTCCGGCTTGCTGGCGTAACCGCAGTTCATGACGACAATCATGGGACAGGCTTTTCCTTCAGCGATGAGATTGTCGAGAATGACATCGGCGCGTCCCTGAAAAATCCAGCCTGTCTCATCCTCACCGCCTCCGTGCTGAAGGTATAGGACCGGATAACTGGTTTCCGGATTCTGTTCATATCCGGCTGGTGTATAGACATACATTCTACGCCATTCCCCGCAGGCATCGGAATAGAACCTTACTGATCTCACCGCACCTTGGGCAACGTCCTTCTGAGGTGAATAGAATACGGCATCATTCCCGTTCTCCGGGACTTCAACGGCACTGGAAAACTTACTTGTACCATAGAATGTGTGAGTGGCCGGATCAGTTACGCCCATACCGCCGACATTAATCGAGTAATAGTGAAAACCCACGACTTGCGGGTCTGTGGTGACACTCCAGATGCCCCGCTCGCCCTTTGTCATAGGGTAGTCCCGACCTAACTGGAGTGTGACACTCTGGGCTGATGGGGCGCTGAATTGAAATGTGATGCTGTTGTCGGGGTTTATCTGTGGAAAGGTCTTGCCGTCCAGATTGTACTGTGATGGCGTTTGTGCCATTGCCATTGCTGAAAACAGGCACATTGATACTGAAATGAATTTATTCATAAGCATTGTTGTTTCCGCAAAAATAACAATTCCATCGTTGTAAAGCTGCTTTTTGATAGCCTTCTTCTGCAAAGTTAGAAAAACATTAACCTTCAAAGGTGACAGATGTCATAATCTTCATTACCTTTACGGCACTAACATATTAACCAATCAAAAATATACAATTATGGCAGGAATTAGTGACATTATTCTCCAGCAGGTCAAGCAGCACGCTGGAAATGTTGAAGTACCTTCAAACATCAAGGACAAAGTATTGGGCGGCCTTTCGGATTCTATTCTTGGAAGTCTGACACAGACAGCAGCAAAACAGGGCGGTATCGAACAGATTACAAGTCTTCTTACAGGTAAGGCAAAGGCAGAAACCAGTCCTATTACAGCATTGGCAGGACAACTGTTTGCCAAGAATGTGACCGGAAAGCTGGGTCTTGACAGCAAGACTGGAGGCGCTCTTTCAGGAATCATCCCGATGGTTATGGGAAAGCTTTCCAACTTCATCAAGGATCAGGATGGTGACGGCGACATTGACCTGAAGGATGTACTTGCATCTCTGAAGGGCGGAAATGCCGGAAAGAGCGCATCAGGTGCAGGAATCCTTGGTGCTGCAACCAGCATCCTTGGCGGAATTCTCAAGAAAAAGTAATCTTTTAGTATTGTGGACAGTCCATTGGAGTGGATTGTCCACATTCTTTTTGTAAAGACAGACTGAAAAATGAAGCATTTTGAACCTACTATTCCTTTGGAGCAGACCATTCGCTCCAGCATATATGATGCCCTTCAGGGTGAAACGGTTGACGAACTGGTTCGGATAGCCAGTGACGGTGAGAGCCACAACTATTTCCGCAGTGTCATGGAAGGGCATAGCCTGAAGGTGGAGAAACCGTTGCTGAACCACCTTTATGAATTGTTTGAAGAAGTCAGGCAGGCGCTTGGATATACAGATCCGATTGATTTCTATGTGACCGGGAATAGTGACGTCAATGCCTTTTCGGTTTCAATAGAGAATGTCGACTGTCCAAGCATTGTCAATGTGAATTCGGCTCTTCTTACTCTGATGACCGATCAGGAAATCAAGTTTGTGCTGGGTCATGAACTGGGCCATCTCATTGACCATGATTCAAAGATGAACAGTCTCATCAGCTTCGTTTTTCCTGTCGAGGATGCTATTCCAATAGGACTGCAGCACAAGATCCGTCTGTGGAGCCAGCTGGCTGAACTGGAGGCTGACCGCTACGGATATCTGGCATGCAAGGATCTTGAAGCATGCGTGAGCGCTTTCTACAAGATGTCATCGGGTCTTGACATTACCCGTATGAACGTACAGCTGGATGTGCTGCTTGAGGAAAACCGCCGCCACCTTGATTTCTTCCTGAGCGATAAGGGCATGAGCCTGGATACGCATCCGGTCAATCCTATCAGAGTGGAGGGACTTAACCTGTTCGCTACGAGCAAGACCGAAGCCCAGCTGTCAAAGGGTATGGAGCAGTTGACCGGCATTCTGCTGAAAGTGGGGTGCAGTGCCATTGACGAGCCCATGTCGCAGTTCATTGCCAGTGCCGGCCTGATTGCCGCAAGCATTGACGGTGATGTGACTGTAGAGGAACAGAACGCCATATTGGAACAGCTCTCTGTCCAGCAGATGTTTGCCATGGACTACCTGCAGAAGATATCGGAATCCGATGTGGCCGATGTCTTCTACAAGTCGATTGCCAAGGTTCTGGAAATAGAGCCGGGCATGCGCGAACCCATGTTCCGGTATGTCATAGGAATCATAATAGTCGACAACACGCTTTCCAAAGCCGAAATGGAATTCATCTTCAATATGGGTGAGAATGCATTCGGCTATAGCAGGAAGGAGTGTGCAGTCATGACAGCCCAGCAGATACAGCTGGACTTCACACCTGACATGAGCAAGCTGTCCTGACGCTCAAGACAGTGTCAGGACAGTTCCGTATCAGAACAGGGCGTTGACGCGGGCAATGATTTCACTGGCAGGGAGGTCCGGACTGAGTTCCAGATCGCTCTGCTTGAATACGTATCCGCGGCTCATGGCGGCCAGTGTGCCTCCGCCAGTGCAGTTGAGCATTATGTTGTCCTGTTTTCCTACACGACCTTCCTTGACTGCCTGATCAAGTGCTGCAACTGCCACACATGCCGATGGCAGCAGTTCGTAACCTTCCAGATTCCTGAACTGCATCATCCAGTACATAATGTCGTTGTTGTCTGCGAGGCACACATCTCCGCCGCTTGCTTTCAGCGTGTCGTACAGGCCTCCCGCTATGCTGTAGGGAGGTTTTCTGTTGGAAAGGACCTTGGCGAGGATGATTTCCGCCTGGCGG
>JAZUEH010000078.1:0-21400 GCA_045640065.1 Bacteroidaceae bacterium | reverse complement strand
TAATGATGGCAAGGGCAGTCAATTGGCTGCCTTTGTTGTGAAACGCGGAGCCAATTTTGCATTTTTGCCCTTTTTGCACTTTTCACTCTGGCATAGCCAGTTTTAAACATAATGCGTCATTTGCATTTCTTGACTATGCAGACAATGTTCCTGTCATCCGTACGCTCATATTCCACCTTATCCATAAGAGTCTTCACCATCATAATGCCCAGACCTCCGGCAGGCCGCTCTTCCGGAGGCAGGTCAAGATGGGACTCCGTCGGCTGCGTGGAATCAAACGGCACACCGTCATCCTCGAAGGTGAATACCAGTTCGCCGGCTTCATAATGGAAAGACACATAGAAACTGTGAACCTCGTCCTGCGGGAACGCATACATCACTATGTTGCTCCCTATCTCGTCCATTGACACGTCTATGTCGTTTACGATATCTTCCGGTATCGAATATTTTCCGCACATATCCCTCACAAACTGGGACAGCAGAGACAACTGCTCGATCTTGTTCTCAAGAATTATGGTCGTCCCCTTGTATTCCATCATAAGCATCGTGATGTCATCGCTCTGATGGTATCCGTCAATGTGACGGTGAAGTTCGTCCATCATCAATGTCACTTTGTCGCAAGCTGAAACCGTTCTGTCGTTTTCGAAAATCTTCCTTATGCCGCCAAGCGTGGCCTCCAATCCGAACAGCTCCAGGTTCCTGTTCTCCGCCTCCGTCACTCCGTCTGTAAAAAGGAAAAGGCCGTCGCCAGGGCGCAAAGTGGTATAGTCGCCCTTATACGCGAAATCCTCTATGGCACCCACAACCAGATTCTGGCTGCATGCAAGGAACTCCGGTATGTATCGTCCCTCACTCCTCCTGATAATTATAGGTGCATCGTGCCCGGCGTTACAATAATTCAGACGACCGTTCCGAAGGTTGAGTATGCCAATGAAGAAGGTGCAGAACATATTCTCTGACCGCAGAGAGGTCAGGATCTCGTTAAGCGAAGAGACCAATTCCGATGCTTCAGCGACCTTCCTGCCCTTATTGTGGAAATATGTCAGCACTATCGACATATACATCGCTGCCGGAACGCCTTTCCCTGACACGTCGCCGATGCAGAATATGAGTTTGTCATCCTTCAATATGTAGTCATACATGTCTCCTCCGACATCTCTTGCCGGCTGAAGAAGACCATATATGTCCATGTCATTTCTCTCGGGGAATGCGGGTTGCTTCTCCGGGAGCATTCTCCTCTGTAAGTCGGCGGCAATCTTCAAATCCGTCTCTATAGAGACCTTGCTCAGCAAGGCACCACGCATCTTCATATAAAGAACCGTGCAGCACAGAGCCATCAGCAGGAAACTCAATATTGAAATGATGGCAGTCTGAGAGTTAAGTTCATTTACGCCACCATAAAGTTCCTTCAAAGGACACTCCACACAGACTATCCATCCCGTACGCTCAATATTGAAGAAATACAGGACATAATCCTCCCCGTCCTTTTCCCCCATCACCATTCCGGAGCCAGAGTCCTCTCTGTACTTTTCAATCATAGCGTCCCATAGCTCCGAGCCGTCATCTGCAGCATTTGTGAGTTGTCTGGACACATCGGGGTGGCAGATGAAACGGAAATCCCTGTCGAGGATTGTCACCATATCTCTTTTCAGGGACGTGATATCCTGACATTGTTGTCGTAATTTCCCGGGATTGAAATCCAAAGCAAAGACTCCACAGACATCACCGTTCTCATCAACTAGCGGCAAACTGAAGCTCGAGAAAATCTTGCCGCCGGAAGACACACAGAATGGATTCCAGTAAACGTCGTGCCTCTCCTTCGCACACCTGTACCAGTCCTGTTTCGAATAATCAACATCGGCGCCAAGTCGGAAATGCTTCATTTCACCGTCAATATCGGTGACATAGGGAGCATAGCCATATTTCCCCTGAGAAGGATAGTATGTTCGCTCCGGATCCATACCGAACGCCACTCCGCAAATATCCGGATGAAGCAAGATTATGTTTTCCAGGAAAGTGAAAAATTGCTCCTCGGAATGATCGAAATCCTGAACAAGGAATAACGAACTGTGCTTGCCTTCCGACCAATTTATGGCATATAATATATTCTCGACATTCTGCAACTTCGAATCTACGTAATTGCTGACAGCCTCAATCTCGCTTGCTATGCTTTCGTTCGTCTGATCAACAATCTTCGAGCGAAGCAAATGAAGCGAAACAACGTAACCTATGACGAAGATTATGCCACAGGTCAGCACGAAAAGCAGGGTGTAATTTGAGAATGACTTTGAACTGGACGATTTAGCCATTACGAGATGTGTGCATTATTCAAATGACATCATTGAAGTGAATCCGGATACCTGAAAGACTCTCATGACGGAAGGAGACACTGATTTCATGGTAATACTGCCACCTTTGGTGCGGCACTCCTTGTAGAGTGCAAGAAGGATTCTCAAGCCCGCCGAAGAGATGAAGTTGAGTTCGGAACAGTCGAACAGGATTTTCTTGTCGGCATTTGCAGTAAACTCGCTGATGTCAACTGTCTGAGACGCAACCGTATCCAGACGACCGCTCAAAGTGCCATACACAACACCATCAATTTCCCTATAGTTCAAACAATTAGTTTCCATGTCTTTTCTGATTATTATTAATTATACTTCTATTCAAAATTATTCCGCAAATTTAGATAAAAACTTCGATTTATGCAACATCATAGATAAAAAAGAAGAAATAAGTTCAATTTGACCTATAAAAATCCAGGATTCTCTGACGGATGAGATATTCATATTTAGCCTGAAGCGCATCCTGACGTGCCTTAAGATGTTTCTGCTGGGCTTCGTGAAGGTCGAATATGTTGCCACGACCAGCGTCATAGCGTGCTTGTTCATAACGTACTGAAATAGACGTTGCTTCTTCGGCCTTGTCAGCTGACTTGCGCTTTTCAACAGCAACCAAAGCATTCGTATATGCTGTCTGGATTTCCTTGCATAGCTGAAGTTTTGCATCATCGAGCGCTAATTTACGGCTCTGGACATCCATCGTGGCAAGACGGATGTTATTGCGAGTCTGATGACGGTTGAAGATTGGCACAGACAACTTCACTCCTATGTATTCATAGAGATTGTCTACCAAGTCCGTTCCGAATGAGGGGAGATAGGGTCTGAGATCACCGTTGAAGATATGACTGTGACCTGTGGAGACACCTGCAATCAATGATAGTTGCGGATAGAGGGCAGAGCGGGCAATCTCTACATTGGACTCACTTGCCAGAATGTTTTTCTGTGCGGCAATAATTGACGGATATGTCTGGATGCAATTATTGTAGATAGCAGTAGTACTCAGAAGAGGCATCTCAGAGGTTTCGTGAATGTCAGCTATGTCAAATCCGTCGGCAGATGGCATGCTGAGGAGCTGAGAGAGTTCCACGAGAGCAAGCGTGGTCTTGCCCCGGGCATCTGTAAGAGCATATTCATCAGAGGCAAGCTGCGCCTGTGCCTCGGCCAGGTCGGCCTGTGGGCGTTTGCCTTCATTGAAGAGGATCTGTGCGCGCTCCACCATCTGCCTGCTGACCTCCACCTGTTGCCTCTGTACTTCGGCAAGGCTTCTGTAGTACAGGCACTGAAGGTAGCTTGTGGCGACCTGAATGCCAATATCCTTTCGTGCAGCTTCGAGATCTGCCGTTGCCGCCTCCAGCAGGAACTGGTCGGCACATATCTGGTTCTTTATCCTGAATCCGTCGAACAGAGGCATACTTGCACCGACTCCCATTTCGGTATTCAGGAAGGTGTTCCTGTTTCCTGCTACGCTGACGGCCTCACCGGTAAGTCCAAGGGCTGAAGACGAGCGGGCGATATTGAGTGTGCTGGCTATGTCGGCACTGACCTCAGGCAGCCATGCGTCACGTGAAGTTCCCAGACGTACTTCCTGCCTATGAATCTGAACGGTACGCTGCTGTAGGTCGAGGTTGTTCTGAATGGCATAGCTGATACATTGGTCAAGGGTCCATAACTGTTGTGCCTGAATGGATACATGCGACAACATGAACGTCAGAAGGACTAACTTAAATCTGTTTCCCATATAAAATACATTATCAGTTCTTTAATGCACCACGAATATGATCCTTAGGAGTGATGCCAGACTTTATCTCAACATAGATTCCGTCTGATATCCCAATAAGAATAGGAATGCGTTCCCACTCCTGTTTTTCCGGATTGTCAGCGGAAGATACTAACTTATATACATAAGGTCTTACACCATCAAATTCCACACACGTCTCATCGACCGACAGTACCTGTCTGGCTTCTTCCAGTGCGATGCTTGCATTGACACTGTAACCAGACCGGATTTCCACACCTTCGGGAACCTGTGCAGTAGCCTTCAGCTCGAACATCTTTGCACCATTCTGCAAAATGCCTTCAGGCGAGATGTAATCGAGGATGGCGGGTATGGTGACATCCTGCATGGATCCTGGTACAAGACTGACGGCCATGCCCGTATGCAGCTTGGCGACATCAGTCTCGTCAATGTTTCCACGGAAAATTACATCATTCATATCTGCCACTGTGGCAATGGTGGTTCCCTGAGAAAACTGTGACGATCCGCTGACTGATGTTCCAACCTTTACCGGCACATTAAGGATGATTCCGTTCATGGATGACCTGACCTCCGTGGTATTTACTCCCCCAGAGCGTGCGCTTGAACCACGTGTGATGACCTCCACCTGCGACATGGCTGCCGTAACCCGGTCGCGGGCAGACTCCAGTTCCGTCTGCTTCTGTTCATTCTCCTCACGACTGATTACGCCCTGTGCGAACAGTCGCTGTGAACGGTCAGCCTCACGCTTTGTCTCCCTCATGGCAATATTGGCAGCCTCGACTTCATTCCGTGCCATAGTCAGCTGGCTCATCTCCGGGATGACCCTGATTGTGGCTACCACATCGCCAATGTTGACATAATCGCCGGCTTGCACTTTCAGTTCGGATATGATGCCAGTGACCTGAGGTTTCAGTTCGACCTGGGTACGAGCCTCGAGTGCTCCCGTTGCGGTCACGTTATTGACAATGTCGCGTTTCTGCGGAACGACCAGTTCATAGACTTCAGGTGCAGGCTGGGACTGCCGCCACAGGAAATAGAACGTGTAAATCACAAAGAGCCCTATCACGCTCCATAAACAAATTCTCAATACCTTTTTCATTGTTATCATTATTTTAATTGTTATTCTTCACGCAATGCCTCAATTGCCTTTATCTTCATGGCTCGGTGTGCAGGCACGAATCCTGCAAAGAGTCCTCCGACGACAAGAATCATGAGTGCAGCAACAGCAGGGACAAACGGCACATAGGGATTGGTAAAGAATCCACTGTCCATACCCGCTGTCATACGATTAATAAAATGCATACCCCACACCCCGGCAATGATTCCGAGAATGCCTGCGGCAAGTGTGAGCATCAGACTTTCACACATAATCTGCTTGATTATGGTCCATGGCTGAGCCCCAAGGGCACGGCGGATACCAATTTCCTGAGTACGTTCCTTGACCGTGACCATCATGATGTTGGATATGCCGATAATGCCGGCAAGAAGAGTGCCCAGTCCGATGAGCCAGATGAGAGCATTAATTCCTGCAAGCATGATGTCGAACATGCCTAACTGCTGCTTGAGGTCCAGGGCGGCGATTGCGGTATCATCGTCTGGATGGATATTATGCCGTGAACGAATCAAGGAGGCAATACTCTTAACATAGTCAGCAGACTGAAATCCATCGTTGAGTACGAGGAACAGGAAATCCGTCTTACCTATAACGTTATACATATATTGTCCGGTGGTAATTGGCACAAACACTCCATCAGACTCATTTGTCGAAAAATTAACCATTGCATTAGTTTTTCGTGTTACGCCTATTACACGATAGGATATATCGTCTATTTTCACATCCTTGCCTACAGCCGAACTGACTGAAGAAAATAGTGTCTTAGCCAGATTGTCACCTATGACGCACACTTTTCTGCGTTCCCGACAGTCGAACTCGTTGATATACCTGCCATGGAGGATGCGCTGAGGAGATAAGTTATAGTACATTGGCGAGACAGCCACCACAGTTGCATCGTTACTGTTCTCGCCGGCCATGATTGTCAGTGCGTTCCCCACAGAAGGCAGGAACTTTACATATATCGTCTGTCTCAGCATTCCCGGCCAGGCTGTAGTAATTGCGTCAATGTCCCTGTCCTCAATATTCCACTGTCGTCCACGTTCGAAGGCCTTATAGCGCATGGATGTAATGTCGGTAATATATCCTACACTATTTGACGGGATATTCTTCAGTTGTCCTACTGCACCTTCCTGAAACCCCATACCGGTACCAATCAGGAACATCAGCATGAGTAGTCCCCAAAAGACACCGAACGCCGTCATTACAGAACGGGCTTTCTGCCTTCGTATCGTCTGTAATACCTCCTGCCAAAAATCCTTGTCAAACATAATTCCTATCCATTGAGAGCATCAACAAGTTTAATACTGACGGCACGCTTTGCCGGAACATATCCTGCAAAGAGTCCGGCAAGGACCATAATGAATGTACAGCCTATGGAAGGCCAGAACTGGATTACAGGGTTCTGGAACATCGACACACTATCACCCAGTGCCATGTCAAGCAACTGTGTGATGCCTACTCCTGCCATCATTCCCATATATCCGAATATCATAGTGATAATCACAGACTCCAGCAGCACGAGCGATATGATATGTCTGTTGCTTGCTCCCATAGCCTTGCGCACGCCAAGTTCGCGTGTGCGTTCCTTGATGGTTATGAGCATGATATTGCTGACTCCGACGATGCCCGCAATCAAGGTTGCAATACCGATAATCCACACGAAGACACCTATGCCACCGACAATGTTCATGGTACTGAGAGTCAGTTCGTATCCATTGTCAATCTTCACGCCCTTATAGTCGGTCGGACTGCACTGATTACGACTGGCAATGATATCGTGAATCCTGCTGTTGAAAGTCTCGTTTTCCGTCTCAGTCTTCAAGTCAGTCGCCACTATGCTGATGGCGTCGATTCGCTTATCTGGTCTGTACTTGGTCAGAAATACAGACAGAGGTATGTACATGGATATGGAAACATCCGACTCAATCCTGCTTCTGCACACTCCGACAACAGTGTAGCAAGTGCTGTCCGCGATAAGGTTCCTACCCAAATACACACTGTCAGGAAACATGATCCTTGCCAGCCGGTCATTGATGACACACACCTTCCGCCTCTCCGTCCAGTCCCTGTTGTTCAAGTCCCTTCCGCTGACGACCTGCTTGTATTCGGTAGCGACATGACCGGATTTACACCCGGCTATGGATGAGCGCATGACATTGACCCCATTCCACACGTTTGCCGTCATCCTCGCAACCGGATAGACATTGCCGACATGTGGGATGTTATTATTGATAAGTTCATTTGCATCACTCAGATGCAGCTTTATCTGATGTCCCTTGTCAAGTCCCTGAAAGGATTCGGAGGTCTTGCCTGCTGATACGGTGACGATCTGAGGCAGGTCAAGATAGAACGTCTTGTTCAATCCACGCTGAAATCCTCCCGCCGAACCGAGAAGTACGACAAGTATGAACATACCCCAGCCAACAGAAAATCCCGTAAGAGCTATACGAGTCCTGTTGCTTTGCATCGATGCGAATATTTCCCTGAACAGTTCTCTCATGTCCTGCTGTCATTGAAAATCACACCATCCTTGAAAAAGATGCGTCGGTCCGTCTGGTCTGCAATTTCCTGTTCGTGAGTAACAATGATCACTGTCTGCCCATGATCTCTGTTGACTGCCCGGAGCATATCCATCACCTCCTGGGTAGTCTTGCTGTCCAATGCTCCCGTAGGCTCATCGGCCAGGATAATCTTGGGTTTGCAGATCAGCGCACGCGCGATGGCAACTCTCTGACGCTGGCCGCCAGACATCTGCATCGGCAAATGATGCCAATGCTCCTTCAGGCCGACCATGTCAAGATACTCCATGGCAAGACGTTCTCTTTCCTTACGTCTTACACCTCTGTAATATAACGGAAGTGCGACATTTTCCATTGCATTCTTGAAGTTAATGAGGTTGAACGACTGAAAGATGAAACCGATCAGTTCGTTGCGGTACTGTGCAGCCTTGCTCTCACTCAGGTCCTTGACCAGCCTTCCTGCAAGGTGGTACTCTCCCTCGTCGTAGTCGTCGAGGATGCCCATGATATTCAGCATGGTGGACTTGCCCGAACCGGACGGTCCCATGATGCTGACCAGCTCACCCTCGCCGATATGGAGGTCAACCCCCTTCAGCACATGAAGGGGCTGTACCCCGGGATAAGTCTTGTGTATGCCTTTCAAGTCAATCATATGCCACAGTTTTTCGTGATCCAGTCAACATATTGCTGAACGAACTGCTCGTCGAGAATGCCCACATGGTCTGAATCTACATTGAAACATTCAATGTCAGGACGGAACGAACGCCACAGTTGTTCGTTGTCGAATGTCCTTTCAGGTTGCCATGCCCGCATAATCCATTCATCATCAATATGGAATCTATCTGTCACCTCTTCTTCAGTCATATTCAGCAATAAAGCAATCGAATCAAGATGATGTTCGAAACGAGTAGCGCGGAAGAGTGCGATCCTGCCGTTGAAGTACTGAGGACTGCCGCAGAAATCAAGATTCTTATACATCTGGTCATAATAGTCAATCTCACCACTCTTGTCTGCAAAGAAAGTTTTCAGTCCATCCGGGACGGAATCCTCACTGATACGTTCGACCGACCTGTTCTGGTCCACCCAGAATGACTCCAGCATAAGCATCGAGATATGTTCATCAGAATGTTCTTCAGTCCATCTGCAGGCAAGACGATATGCCAGGTCACTTCCGAAGCAGTGTCCCGTAAACGCAGCGACCCTCATTTCCGCTTCCTCGATTTTCATCTCAATGAGAGAGTAATAAAGTTCCAGGGCTTCCTTACCATCGCAATCAGGGAACACATATTCATAGTGAGCGCGTATCGACTCGATGACCAGCACGGAGAATTGGCGGTCAAGAGCTTCGATGTAAGGTTGGAGATGAGCAAAGTCTGTCTCGCCCTGAACCAGCACTACGGCAGGACGTTCAGGTGAAGGTACTGAGTACCAGCTGCATATATTCGACTGCAAGGAGAGCACTTCACGAATACTGTGAGCCTTGAGCAAATCCTCCAGTTTGAGGAAGAGACCCTTTTCATTAGCCATTGCTACGGTTCGTATTGCAAGGATTGACGACATGCCCAGGTAACGGAGGTCATCTGTCACACCGAAAGCAGAATTTCCGAGTACACGGCTGACAATATCAAACAGAATCTGCTCGCCATGACTTTGCGGTTCCATCCTGATAGTCTTGACCACCGCTGGCTCAGGCAACGCCTTATGATCAACCTTACCACCCGGGGTGATTGGCATCTTGTCGAGATGCACATATGCCGTCGGCACCATATAGTCAGCGAGATGCTTCATGAGATGCTCCTTGAGCTGCTGTATGAACTCAGAGTCATTCCCGGGAACGACCGCATCGTCAACTACCGTATAGTACAGGCAGATGAATCGGACATTGTCCGTACCACGGATATCGGCGACAACCTTGTCAATGTCGTGGAAGGATTTAGCCTGTTGCTCTATTTCTCCCAGTTCGATGCGGAATCCGCGCAGTTTCACCTGATTGTCGATACGTCCGAGGAACATAAGCTCGCCATCCCTGTTGTAGCGGGCCATGTCACCTGTGCGATACATCTTGTCAGGCAGCGCTGTGTCACCAGCAAGGCCGAGCATTGCAGTATCCGTGAACTTTTCCTTTGTGAGATCCTCGCGTCCCCAGTAGCCGCAGGAAATCTGTGTGCCGCAAAGACACAGTTCGCCCGCCATACCATAAGGCAGCAGACGACCATGTCTGTCACATACGAACGACCAGCTGCCAGGCACTGCCCTGCCGATAGGGATATCAGTGTCGGTATCCTGATTGATGACATGGTAGGAAGAGCAGCAGGTAAATTCAGTCGGTCCATAGCCGTTGAACAGCCTTGCATCAGTATGCTTCACAGGCAGGAATTTCTCGCCACCGAGCATGATGTATTCCACAGGCAGATTGTAAGCATTGAGCAGTTCCATACCTAGTGCCGTACTCATTGTCATACCGGTTATGGCATTGTCGCAGATATATCTGTACATTCCTTCGAGGTCCTTGCGGACATTGTCACCGAGTACGTGAACAGTGGCGCCTGCGGCAAGAGGATAGAACAGGTCGAAGGTGGACGCATCAAACGAGAAGCTCGGATGGTGCATATTCCGCTTGCCCGGTTTCAGGTCAAATGCCGGTATCAGCCATGAAGCGCATGAACGGATGCTTGCATGACTGATCATCACACCCTTAGGACGGCCGGAGGTGCCGGACGTATAGATCATATATGCCGTGTCTGCCGGATCAGCATTGTCGGTGATTTGATACTGATTGTCGGCGGACTGCCTTTCTGCAAGGGCAAATGTGTCGGAAGTGATGACGAACCTAGCAGCAGAGTCGGAAATCATAAACTCGCGACGGTCAGCAGGATAGTCAGGATCAACCGGTACATAGGCAGCACCTATCCTATTGACTGCAATGACTGCCACGATGAATTCCTTCTGGCGTCCCATCTGAATGGCGACAAAATCACCCTTTGCGACACCGTTTGATATCAGGAAGGCAGCCAAATGCTCGGATGCATCGTTCATTTGTGCATAAGTCATACTGCCGTTGTCATCAACAAGCGCGAGGCTTTCAGGCTGTTCTGCCACATGCTTCATGATCATGTCGATGTACGTCTCGTTGTGGTCGTAATCGGTTTTGCCACCATAACTGATATTGAGTATCTGCTCCATCTCACCTTCGACGATGAGTGGCAGCTCACTGCATTTGCAGTCAGGCCGCGTGGCAATGCCCTTAATCAGCGTCGCAACAAGGTTCAAGGTTCGGGTGATTGAGCGACGTGAATAGAGAGTGTTGTCGAATCGGATGTTGATGTGCAGGTTCCTGTCGTCGATGCTTGCCTGCATCGAGATGTCGTTGACGTTCGATTCTGCATCTACCAGCGGCTCGAACTGTATGTCGCAGAGCCGTGACTCCTCCTCTGCAGGGAAGTTCTGGAATCCTATGATGCTCTGGAACAGGTTAGAGCCAAGCTCCGACTGCTGCATTATGTCAGTCATGGCACAATAGTCGTATGAATTGGTTGCGGATGCCTGCTGATGGACCATTCTCAGGCACTCGCGCACCGTCATACCGGCATCAGTGTGAATCCTTACTGGCACGGAGTTGATGAAGAGGCCCACCACCTCGGAAACATCCATATCTGCATTGTCACGGCCTGAAACCACTTTTGCAAACACTGCATCGTCAGTGTTGTTATATGCCTGGAGAGTAAGACCCCATGCCAGTTCCACCACCGTGTTTGGAGAAATGCCTTCTTCCCTGCAAAGCTCCATCATATCAGCTACGACATTGCTGTCTATGTCGATGGAATCTTCGAATACGTCAGTCGGCTCCACGATATCCTTATCGTAAGGGATAACAGCCTTGGTGCCATATCCCTTCAGCAGTTCGTGCCAATAGTTCATCGCATCTTCGTGATTCCTATCGGAGAGACCGCGCACATATTGCTCGTAGAGACCGGAAGTACTGCACGTCAGAGGTTTCGCGTCAGCCATACCCATAACGTTCCTGAGAGCTGCCAGAATAGAGGATGTAATCAGTCCGACACACCATCCGTCAACAATCAGATGGTGGAAACTCAAAGCCATGAAACAGCCATGCTCAGAGGTCTTCGCCACAATAACGCCAAAAAGCGGACTGAACTGCAGGTCGAATTTCCCGATGCGTTCTGCATCAAGTAGCTCCTTGAATGCATTGAGTTGCCGATCTTCCGGAATATCGGTAAGGTCGTGCATCGAAAGTCCGAGTTCCCTGGTCACAATCGCCTGCCTGTATACCGACACATTATTGAGAATCACACTCGTGCGCAACACCTCGTGGTGGATGCCGAGCTGACGAAGCACCTCACGCATCTGTTCCTCATTCGGAGCTATGTTGACTCTGACGGAGATCTGAATGCGATAGGTTTCCGCATCCGGATTGCTGAGATAAGTCAGTACCATTGACTCCTGCATAGGAGTGAGTGGATATATACGTTCCAGAGCGATTCCACGGGCAGCAAAATCATTCCATACAGTCCAGAATTCATCATCGTTCCACTGGCTTTCACCGAGATCAGAGGCTGTATGTTCAGGTTCTTCCACTGAATGGCAATGTGCTGCCAGCGATTTCATCTCGTCAACGAAAGCCCTGGCCAACGACTGAGCGAACTCGTCAGTGTACAGTGCCCTGTCGAATGCAAGGGAGAATGCCAGTTTTCCACCTGAAACAGAACCGTTCAGTGAGAGCGATGGTCCGAAAGCATCCTCTTCCGCCATGTCGGCACCGCAATCATAGTCAGCAGCAACAAACAGACTGTCAGCGTTCGCCTGCTCGGCATCCATCTCACCAAGATAGTTGAATCCTATCAGAGGTGTGGCGTCCACGTCGATGTTCAACAGCGGGCCATAGCCGAAGCCCTTGTTTGGAACATTGTGTAAAATCTCTTTCACACACCGAATGTCATGACGGATATCACCGTTCAGACCGCCCACGATAACCGGATAGATTGAAGTGAACCAGCCTACCGTGCGGTCAATTACCAGATTGTCATCGAAGTTCTCACGACCGTGTCCCTCCATCTGGATTGTAAATTCAGGAACTTCTGCAATCCTGGTGTAGGCACGCGCCAGTGCGGCAATGAGAAGGTCGTTTATTTCTGCATTGTACGCCCTTGCAGCTCCTTGCAGCAACAAGGAAGTGGATTCCGCATCCAGTTCAACGGTACGCTGTGCGAAGACTCGGCAGTAGTCGTTCCCCACACTGCACGGCAGATTCCGAAGTCTGTTTCTGACAGGCATCCAATATGCAAGTTCCCTCATGCCGGCAGTCCGCATCCTGAAGCCGTCAAGAGCCTTGCAATAGTCCTGATAGCTATGAGTCTTGGCCGGCAACTGCGGCTTGCCCCCGTCCCTATAGGAGACATAGGCATTCTGAATATCCTCGAGGAGGATTCTCCAGGACACGCCGTCGACTACCAGATGATGCAGTGCAATATCGATGACATCGGTATCGCTGAGATGATAAACTGCAATCCGCATCATACCGTTGTTATATATGTCGAACGACTTCCTTAAGCCACGTCCGAGCTTGAGTATCTGCTGCTGTATTTTCCTCCTGTCAGACAGTTCTTTCAGATCGAATTCCTCAAGGTTGTAAAGGTTATCGGCATCAGCCTCCCGGACCGTCATCTCTCCGTTGACAACCACAGCACGCAACATATCGTGATGGCGGACAATGGCGTCAAACGCCATATGGAGCGCATTCATATCCAAAGGTTCCCGCGACTGTATCACCGTAGTCTGCAGGAAATGATTGACATCAGGCAACTGCAGATTGAAGAAGAAATCGGTAATGGCACTGTGCCCCACAACTCCGCTCCACGACTCCTGACTGATGGCAAGAGCTGAACTCGCTTCCTCAGCGGCTGCAGCAAGGGCACGTACGGTCTTGAGTTTCATCACCTGGCTGATCTGCAATGAAATTCCTTCCGTCCTCAGCATACTGACAAGCCGGATGGCTTTGATGGAGTCTCCTCCGATGGCATAGAAACTGTCAAGAGCGCCTACGGAATCCTCAGTGCCGAGAACCTTTGCGAAATAGCGGGCAATTATGCGTTCCGTATCGTTGGCAGGCTCCACATACTGAACTTCGCTCTTGATGTCTGGCGTCGGCAGTACACGTTTGTTTATTTTTCCGTTTGGAGTCAGAGGCATATCGTCCAGATACACATATACATCAGGCACCATGAATTCGGCAAGATGCTCCGCGAGGAACGCTTTCAGTACAGTCACATCCACTGTGTCGGTATGGCTCTGGGTAGTGTAATAGCAGCACAGGTGTTGTGTGTGGTTTATGTCCTTCACATCGACACACACCTGCTGGATATCTTCATAAGCAGCCACACAGTTCTCTATCTCGCCCAGTTCAATACGCAGTCCGCGCAGTTTCACCTGATTGTCAATACGTCCGAGGAATTCTATCACTCCCCCGTCGGTCCAGCATACCAGGTCGCCGGTCCGATAAGCCCTCTCACCGTTTATAGTGATGAATTTCTCAGCATTGAGGTCGTCACGGTTCAGATAGCCGCGTCCCACACCGTGACCCATCACAATCAGTTCACCGGCTATGCTTTCAGGCACCGGCTGGAGCCATTTGTCCACAACCATCAGCGAATAGCCCGCAAGAGGTTTGCCGATGAATGATCGGGTGAACTCATCTTCAATATTATAGAATGTAGAGAACAAGGTACACTCCGTAGGTCCATATCCATTATAGAATCTGTACCGAGGCTTCTTTACACGAGGCAGGCTTTCGCCACCGACAGACATAAGGCGGAGAGAATGATTGTCAAGGGTGGTTGCAAAAAGATATCCGATCTGAGTGGTTAGGAAGGTGATCGTCAAATGATTGTCATCCATATATCTGTTAAGCTCCACAAGGTCCATCCTCATATCACTTGGGATGACATACACGCTTGCACCCACCGTCAGAGCAGGATATATATCCATCATATGGGCATCGAATCCGAAATTGGCATAGGCTACGGAACGGTCGTCAGCAGTTACATTGAATTCACTGACATACCAGTGACAGAAATTCACGATGTTATGGTGTTCCAGCATACAGCCCTTAGGCTTGCCTGTAGATCCGGATGTATAGAGAATCACGAACATATTGTCCGGTGCAGCAACCGGCAGCTCCTTTACCTCCTCAGCAGTGCAATCCGGAAGGAGTTCCATCTGACTGCTTTCAAAAACACTCCCTTCGAAAGACGGTATGGCCTGATTCACCAGCCCTGTGTCTGAAAGAATGAGCCTGACACCAGCATCATTGCACATAAACATCAGTCTATCTTCAGGGAAATGAGGATCAAGCGGCATATATGCACCACCAGCCTTCATGATTGCCAGCGGATAGACAACCATCAGCTCCGAGCGTTCAATCATAACTCCGACAACCGTTTCAATGCCCACCCCCTCATTATGAAGATGCACAGCCAGTTTGTCGGTTATTGCATCCAGTTCTGCATAAGAGAGTTTCCTGTCGCGGAATACCACTGCCGTCGCATCCGGAGCAGCAAGGGCCTGTCTGTGTATCAGATCCACCAGGTTGTCATCAAGGCTGAAATCAAGACGCGGTGTAGAGGAATATGAATTGACAAGAGCTATCGCCTCATCATCGGCAATGGATACCGAGGAAAGGCTGCATTCAGGAGACAGAGCGATGGTTTCAGCCATATGTTTGATGCAGGAGCCCAGCAACGACATATCGTCAATGTTGTAGAGCGATGTATCGTACTCTATGTCTATCACATAGTTGTCTCCGTCAGGATAAGTCGAGATTAGTATCGGCATCTTTGCAGTGTCCAGCTCCAGACTATCAGATTGTTCCTTATCCGAGATACCATCAGAGACATTCAAACCACCGAAACCCTGATGTACATACATTATTTCAGGATGGACTTTGTGCTTCTCCACAAGTCTTGTATAAGGATATATGCTATGAAATTGAGTATCTGCAAACTGCTTCTGCACCTCCTTCACTGCGTCAATGGCACACCCGTCAGCAGAGGTCGTCACGACAGGCAGTGTCTGAACAAACATACCTATAATGTCCTCCATTTCAGCCGTACTGCGTCCGTTGCTGATTGATGTGAACAGCAGAGAGTCTTCCCTCAGGATTCTGTGGAGCACCTGTGTCACCATTGTCATAAAATAACTGTTTTCCGTCACAGCATACTTCCTGCACACGCCATGGATCATCTCCCCATCCACATGGAAGGTGCGATGCCCGAGTCCGGAAACAGTAGTGTCAGGCACAGCAGAATGCGGATAGCTGGCCACTTCATAGCACGAAAGCAGACGGTCGAAGTAGAGTTCAGCCTGTGTAAACCGTTCGGATTGCTGCATTTCCTGTTCATCGAGTGCACGGTCGAAAGCTGTGTAAGTTTCCATCTCGACATTTTCCCCACCGAGTGCACGCTGTAGGTCATTGAAGAACACGTATGAAGAACCGCCATCAAAGACAATGTGATGGAAGTCAGAGAACAGCCATACCTTCGGCTTACCGCTTCCCTTCAGACAGTACACCTCCAGACGATAAAGGCTTTCGAACAGGTCAAACGGACGGACCCTCTTCTGGAAGAAAGCACTGTCCGGTTCCGTTTCAATCTCCTGACATACAATGGATGCAGATGCATCATCACAACGCTGCATCATTACATCACCATCCTGGATGGTAAGTCTAGTCTTCAATACAGGATGTGCATCGACCACGACTTTCAAGGCACGGCATAATTCCGCCGCATCGACATTTTCGATAACCTGTACATCGGCGATGTTATATTGCAAAGCATCACGGTTCATTTCCCAGTCGATATACACACCTCGCTGATTCTCCGTCAAAGGATAGTACGTCTGGATTTCGTGAACTTTCGCAATCTGGGTTCCTCCTGAAGACAATCTGCCGTCAATGATGTCTGAAATCAGGCGCAGAATAGGATTCTGTATAATGTCACGGGTAGGAACGGCCTTGCCGAAACTCTGCTGGATCATCACACCCAGGCGCATTGCCGACAAAGATGTGAGTCCCATGGATATCAGATTGCTGGTCACTCCGAACTGATTGTGTCTCAGCACTTCTGCTGCCAGATCGAAGAGTTTCTTCTCGGTATCCGTTTCTGGAGCAACCATCTCCTCAACCTTCACCTCAGGCTGCGGCAGAGCCTTCGTATTAATCTTTCCGTTCGGAGTCATCGGCATCTCGTCAAGCTGCATATAGGCTGTCGGCACCATATAGTCCGTCAACCGTGTCGAGAGATACTCCTTCAGGGCCGACTCGTCTATCTCCCTGTCTGCACTGTAATATGCGCACAGATGCTGCACGCCACCCACTTCCCTGACCTGGACGCTGCACACACCTATCCCCTCGTAGCCCGATATCTGGGTCTCTATCTCGCCCAACTCGATGCGGAAGCCTCTCAGCTTCACCTGATTGTCTATTCGTCCGAGATATTCTATATCACCGTCTTCATTGTAGCGCACAAGGTCTCCCGTGTGGTACATCTTCCCTTCATCGTACGGACAATCCACGAACTTCTCCGCCGTCAGTTCCTCCCGCTTCCAGTAACCTGTCGCCACCTGAGGTCCTGAGATGCACAGCTCTCCCGCTATCCCCCGAGGAAGCAGATGGCCGTACTCATCCATGACGTAGCACGACAGGTTATGCAAAGGACGGCCTATCGGTATGTTGCGGTATTCCCTGCCCGGCTCCAAGAAGAAATAGGTGGAGTTCACCGTAACCTCCGTTGGTCCGTATGTGTTGATTATCCTGTACGAACAGCTCGGGTTGGCGGTCATCTTCTCTCCGCCCACGTTCATATAATCCAGCGGCATTTCCGGATATGCCTGCGCCAGCAGCAATCCGAACTGGGTTGTGTAGTTACCGCTGTTGATGTTGTTGGCGATGATGAAGTCGTGAACCATCGACAGGTCCCTACGTGCTTCCTGAGGCACAGGGTACAGGGTGCCGCCGATTGTCAGAACCGAGAACAGGTCTTCTACAGACGCATCGAATGAAACCGAATCATACACCGACATACGACACTCCGAGGTCAGCGACCACTCCTTCACCGTAAACTGAATCAGGTTAAGCAATCCTCTGTGAGGTATCACAACACCTTTAGGCTTGCCAGTACTGCCCGACGTGTATATCATATATGCCGCACCCTCCGGTTTGGTCCGATCAATCGGACCGTCGTCGCACCAGTCAACCTCCTGGAGCACAGCTTCCGTCACCGTAAGTCTTGACTCTGAATCTTCCGATATGTACTGCCGCCGCTCTTCCGGATAGGCCGGGTCGACAGGCACGTAGGCGGCTCCAGCCTTCTGGATGCCTATCGCCGCTATCATGAAATTGCTGCTGGCTACCAGCTCCACGCACACGAACTCTCCGTCCGAAACACCTTTACCGCGCAGATAACGGGCAAACGCATTAGTCCGGCTATCCAGTTCAGCATAGGTGTATGTCCCGTCTCCACCAACCAGGGCTGTAGCATCCGGGGTTTTCCTTACCTGTTCCGTGAACAGACTGACGAACGTCTTGCTGAAATCCACCTCCATCTTCTCGCCGCGGGAAAGGGATAGAATGCTGTCTTTCTCTTCGCCATCCAGCAACGGCAATTCTCCAAGAGTGCAGTCATTCGCAAGCACATATCGGGTAATGTTTCCCATAACACGTTCCAGAGCCGACATATCATTCTTTGAATACAGCATTCCATCGTATTCGAGAATAATCTGATAGTGACCGCCTTCATATGCGAGTACATCAATGGCAATCGGAGTCTTGACAGTGTCAAGGGCAAGGGATTCAGATGCCTGTACCTGTTCCTCGCCGTAATACTTTCCTGCCGGCTGATAGGCAAACATTATCTCGGGGCGAATCCCGAAACGCTCCGTCATACTTGTAAAAGGAAATATGCTGTGTCTGACGGATTCGTTGAACTGGCTGTTAATCTCCTTGACAAAGTCGGAAATCCTGACATCCTTTCCATTCTCAGGTACAGAGAGTGAAACTGGAAGAGTCTTGACGAACATTCCGAACAGATTCATCATATCCAGGCTGTTACGGCCGTTGTTTATAGAAGTGACAACCACCTGCTCTTCACGCGTAAGCTTGTGGAGGGCAATCATCATCATCGTCAGGAAGAAGTTTCCTTCCGTGACGGCATTACGCTGGCAGTACGCCTGCAAAGATTTATCGTGCACCCATGAACTGACATTGCCGACAGCTGTATCGTCAGGAATCTGGCTGTGCGGAAAAACTGTAGTGTCGGAGCCAGAAAGCATCTTCTCAAAATAACGTTCAGCTTCCGAACAAGCCCCCGAAGATATCATCCTTGCCTCATCCAGAGCAACATCGAAGGACGAGAATGTCTCTGGTTCAACCGTTCCTCCATTCAATATGGTGTCAACATCCCCAGCAAACACCAGGCTTGACCCACCATCGAATACAATGTGGTGAAAATCAGTAAAGAGGTAAACTGTCGAAGGAGTCTGGTAAATCTCAATCCGGTAGAGGCGGTCGTTCAGTAGGTCGAACGGCCTAACCCTCTTCTGGAAGAATGCCACGTCCGGCTCAAACTCCAGCCTCTCAACTGACACTTCCGTCAAATCGTTGTCACGGCGCTGCTGCATCACATCCCCATCCCTTATCACCAGGCGGGTCTTGATGTAAGGATGAGCATTGATGACCTGAGTCACGGCCTCTTTTATTCTCTCTGCCGTGTGACCGGGGAATGGAAGTACATCGGCGATGTTGTACTGCGTGGTATCCCGATTCATATCCCAATCGATATACACTCCGCGCTGGTTCTCCGTAATAGGATAGAATTCCATTGCCGGACGTGCGCTACCAACCATCTCAAGAAACTCACTTTCCAATAGTTGCAAAGCCCCGTCCTCATTCCGGAAATAGCCGTCACCTAACAGATTTTCATAGAGTACCTTCGCATTTTCAATATCGTCCAGATTCTCATTGAAGTCGTCAAATGAAAAATTAATCTCACCGTTGTCTCCACGGAAATAACCGTCATTCAACAGATTATCATAGAGATTATGCCTGTTTTCGTTATGTTCCTTAATATCCATTGTCACCAGTCTTTTGTATAATTTATAACTTATTGATCTTAATTGACAGATAATGAAGAGCCTCCATACACCACTTGAGTGTGATGGTGTTGTCTTCTTCCAATGTAGGATTGTATTCCACAAAATCTGTGGAAATAACTTTTCCAGTTTCAAACACCTTATCAATGAACGTATAGAAATCTCCATTCCCCAGTCCGTTTTCAACTCTTGTTCCAGTAGCGTGGACGATACTGGGATCCATACCGTCAATGTCAATGCTCAAATGCACACTGGGTATGTTCTTATTCTCCCAGTCTTCGAATATTTCGTTGAGCACATTGTTCATACCCCGTTCCTTCACCGTATCGGACGAGAAGATATGCAAATTATGCTGTCTGGCGAATTGCACTTCCCCGTAATCCAGGTCCCGTGCACCTATCCAATAGATATTCCCGGAAGGAACATTGTTTATTGCAACGTCTTTCAGTTTCGATTTGCACCAGCCCATAAGTGCGGCACACGGCATCCCGTGGAGATTTCCGCTTGGGGATGTCTCCTCCGTATTGAAATCTCCGTGAGCATCAAACCAGATGATTGCAGGGTTGTCACACGCCATGGAGACTCCAGCGCCACTTCCCAATCCCAGGGAATGGTCTCCCCCAACTACCAGGGGGAAATATCCCTGTTTTATTACTGATGCCACCTTGTCCCTGAGCTGGGTGGCCATATCCACCACAGTATCAAGATATTTCACCTCCGGACTTGACGCGTGTATATTTTCCGCTATGATGGACGAATTTACATTCCCCAAATCATAACAGCCGGCGATGCTGTCTATCATTTCTATGGCTCCGCTCATCCTGAAACAGTCCGGAGCCTTGTCAACTCCAATTCTATCGGCTCCTAAAGCCATTGGGACACCTATAAAAGCAACTTTCATATATCAAAATTCTATAGTTTCTACTTTGTACCAGAGGGATTACTCTTTTTTGCTCCAAATGGATTAGCCTTTTTCTGTGCGAACGGATTTGGTTTCGTCGTACCAGAGTCACCCGTGGCAGTCACTGACGGATTTTCCTTATGTTTCATAAAGATATCCGCTTTTCTTATTGACCTGGCTTTTCCAGAGTCGATGTAGTCTGCTATCTGGCGTAACGATGGATTAGTCAGAATGTCTGCTACTGGAATTATCACATCAAGTTTCTGTTGCAAGACAGCCGTCAGTTGCATTGCGGAGAGTGAGGTGAGTCCCATTGAAATAAGGTTGCTCGTCACACCGAACTGGTCATGCTTCAGCAATTCTACTGCTATGTCAAAGAGTTTCTTCTCGGTCTCAGTCTCGGGAGAAACTATCTCTTCTGTCTTGACCTCCGGAGCCGGAAGTGCCTTGGCGTTGACCTTGCCGTTAGGTGTCAGAGGCATCTCGTCGAGCTGCATGTATGCTGTCGGAACCATGTAGTCGGTAAGCTGACCCGAGAGATATGACTTCAACTCGTCTGTATCGACTGGCGCTTCCGCTGAATAGTATGCGCAGAGGTGCTGCACACCACCT
>JAZUEH010000077.1:0-30619 GCA_045640065.1 Bacteroidaceae bacterium | reverse complement strand
TCGCTGAAATCGGCCTGTGCGTAGTTGTAACGGTCGTAGAAGATGCCCCATTCCTTTACTGCGGGCTCGAGTGCCAGAGTGCTGCTGCCATCGGCATTGACCTTCCAGATCTTTGCCTTGGCGGCAACAGGATCGTTGGGGGCAAGTTCGATGTCTGCCATCTTCTTCTGTGCAGGTGTGTAACCGACCTGTGAGAAGCCGATGTTGGGTTCTCTGATCCACTGTGCATCCTGTGAGGGCTCGACATACCATTCGAGTACGGTGCCGGTCTTGCCTGCGGGCAGGAATGAACGTACCACGAAGGTGCCGTTCTGTGACAGGTTGCGTCCGTCATAGAGATTCAGTGTGGCATCGGACTGGAATTGAACGCGAAGGGCATCGTCCTCAGGGGCCAGAACAAGTGTGTTGCCGCTTGCTATGGGGCTTGGAACGATGAACTCGTCCAGACCGCGGTCATCGAATGTCGAGAGGCCGTAGAACTGGGTGATCTTTTCAGAGTTGGGACGCATCTCGGTGTCGCTTGACGGATAGCGGGGGAAGATTTCACCTTGACCGTCAACAAGATAGGTCTTGCCGTAATAGGTGGCGGGGAAGAACTCCATGTTCAGACCGGCTTTGCCGACCAGATTCTCGGGGAGCGGCTGGTCAAGGCTGACCTGGATGAGCATGCCTTTGTCCTGTGACCTGACGGTGATGCCGTACTGGAAATCGTAGTCGGGATAGTTGAAGCGGCAGCTGATGACTCCGCCTAGGGTGTCGATCTGACGGTCTGTGAGTGTGGCGTAGATATCCCACTGTTCGGGTGTGTTCATGAGACGGACACCTCCACCGGTGGCTATTCTGACACCGCGCTGGATGAGCTCGATGCCGGCAGTCTTCTCATCGCAGAAAATACCCTGATACATGTTGGAATAAACCAGGACGTTGACACCGGGTTGCTCGAAATAGCCCTTGTCATTGATGGTCAGGGAAGCGTCACCGCCTCCGGTCTTCTGCCCGGTGCATGCGGCTAAGGCGCACAAGGAGAGAACAGCGAATAATACCTTTTTCATGTTGGCGTATTGTTAGGTTGTAATAATTGTCAGTCAATTGATTCCAGAATGGATGATATGGAATGGCCGGTGCCTAGGATGGTCCCGTTTTCATCAAGAACGAACAGGGTGGGGATGCCGGTCACCCCGTACTTGAGCGAAGGTGAATTCTCACGGCCTCCGGTGTAGATGACCGGCCAGCTGATGCCCAGTTCTCCAATGGCCTTGCGCGTGTCTTCAACGGACTCTTCCCAGACAGCTATGCCCACGATGGTGTAGTCCGGGTCCGATGCAAGGTCAAGAAGGTGCGAACTGATTTCCTTGCGGCATGGCGAGCACCATGATGCCCAGAAATCGACGATTATGCGCTTGCCCTGACCGTAGAACTGCGATATGGTCAGGTCATGGCCGTCAATGGCATCGGTGCCGGTCAGGTCGTAGAACTGCTTTCCGGGAGCCTGATTGACGGCATTCTTCTTTGCCTGCAGACGACGCTGGAGGTCAGCACTCTGACTGATAAGTGGAGCGGCCTTTCCCATCTGGCTTTCCGATTCGTCAATGTCCCAGAAGTCTATCATGAGCTGCTTGAAGGCGTAGAGTCCTATGCTGTCGGCCGGATGGCTTTCAAACATTTCGTCCAGGATGGACCTGTAGAGGGCGTCCTTGCGGGCATCGGAAGTGGTGGTGTCATTATATACGGCATCAATTAGGCTGTCGTATCTCATGATTTCCTGCTCAAAGGTTGGAACGGTGACTGGATTTCCCTTGCATGCGGCAAGTATGATGAATGCCAATGCTGCCGGAATTATATTCCTTTTCATATTGTTTTGGAATGTCTGTTGATTCGTTATGCATGCAAATGTATGAAAAATAAAGGGATTATCATATATTTGCGGTAAGATATACACTTTACAATCAAACAGATAGTTCAGATGAAGAAGATCAAGGGAATCATTGCCCTGTCGGTTGCGCTTATGGCGGGCGCCGGCATGGCCGATGCACAGGCGTACGTGACTTTGCCTGTGTACATGAATACCAGTTATTCGTTTCAGGAAAGGGCGGTCGATCTGGTTTCCAGACTGACGCTTGAAGAGAAGCAGGCTCTGTTGGGCAATAATATGGCTGCTGTTCCAAGACTGGGACTGAAGCAGTACAATGTGTGGAGCGAGGCACTGCACGGAGTGCTTGCAGGTGCGAATGCCAGTGTCGGACTGCAGGGGCCGACATCGTTTCCCGGCAGTGTGGCCCTGGGCTCGAGCTGGGATCCAGAACTGATGGAACTGGAGGCCAGCGTGATAGCTGATGAGGCACGCGCCATTTTCCAGACGGGAACCAAGGGACTGACTTTCTGGTCGCCGGTGGTGGAGCCTATCCGTGACCCGCGCTGGGGACGTACGGGCGAATCGTACGGTGAGGACCCGTATCTGGCAGCAGTGATGTCAGGCGGCTTTGTACGCGGCATGATGGGAAGTGACCCTGATTACATCAAGGCTGTTCCCTGCGCCAAGCATTTTTTTGCCAACAACAGTGAGTTTGACCGGCATGTGGGCTCTTCGAACATGGACAGTCGTGACATGCGCGAGTTCTATCTCTATCCATATAAGGAACTGATTGAAAAGGACAATCTGCCTTCAATCATGTCATCATACAATGCCGTGAACCATGTTCCGACATCGGCCAGCGTGCTGTATCTGGATTCGATAGCACGCCGCACCTATGGTATGAAGGGTTATGTGACGGGCGACTGTGCTGCCATTGAGGATATCTATACTGGCCACTATTACGTCAAGACTGCACAGGAGGCTACTGCAGCAGGTCTGAAGGCCGGTGTTGACAGTGACTGCGGAAGCGTCTACCAACGTAATGCCATAAGCACTCTGGAGCAGGGACTCATATCTATGGCCGACATTGACCGTGCTCTTGTCAACATGTTGACCATTCGCCTGCGTACCGGTGAGTTCGATCCGGCCAGTCAGGTGCCGTATGCGAATTATCCTGCCAGTGTGGTCAATTCGGCACGCAGTCAGGCCATTGCCATGGAGGTGGCTCTGCGTACTCCGGTCCTGCTCAAGAACGGGTATCCGCTTGTGAAGTCGGGCAAGAAGACGGTGAAGGCCGATGCCAAGGCGCTTCCCATTGACCTGTCCAAGGTGAAGAGCATTGCTCTGGTAGGTCCGCAGGCCGACAAGGTCGAGCTGGGACCGTATTCGGGACGTCCCGAGCAGAGCAGCCGAATCTCGCCGTTCAAGGGAATATCGGACTACATTGCCGCAAAGGGACTGGATGTAGATGTACGTCTGGCAACTGGAGGCGACACAAAGAGCAAGAGCAACCTGCTGTATGTGACATGGTTCGAACTGGAGAAGCCGGGCGCAAGTCCCGTGCGTCATGATGCCACTCAGTACAGCTCGTCATCGGAAGGCATTACCGTGGGTTCGGGCATGGGTACTGAAGAGCAGGTCCGTTCAATTGATGACGGAAGCTGGACGGCATACGAGAACATCGATCTGGTTGATGTGGAGAAGATTACGATAGGTGCCAACATCCCGACTCAGGGAGGTATAATAGAGGTGCATGTGGGTTCGCCCGAAGGAAACCTTATAAGCACGATTGAGGCGACTGTGGCATCGGGCAAACGTGCCGGTGGCGTCTATGGAACGGCATCGCCCATGGAGGGTAAGGTCAACAAGTTAGGTTATAACGGTCCTCAGACACTGTACCTTGTATATAAGGCAGCTCAGGACGATGAGATTGATCCTGAAGTTCTGAAAACTGCTGCAGAGAGCGATGTGGCTCTGGTGTTTGTTGGGACCGATGAGCAGACTGCCACTGAAGAGGCAGACCGTCTGTCACTGGCTCTTCCGGGCAATCAGGTCAAGTTGATAAAGGAGGTTCAGGCAGTCAATCCGAACACCATTGTGATTATGCAGACTCTTGGTTGTGTCGAGGTTGAGGAGTTTAAGGATCTTGACAACATTCCCGCAATTCTGTGGACCGGCTATAATGGTCAGGCTCAGGGTGCGGCTCTGCCCAAGGTCATTTTCGGTGAAGTGTCTCCAGGCGGCAAGCTGAATGCCACATGGTACAGGAGCGTGAAGGAACTGCCTGCCATTACGGATTATACTCTGCGGGCTAAGGACGGCAAACCGGGCCGTACGCTGTGGTATTACACGGGAACTCCATCATATGAATTCGGTTACGGCTTGAGCTACACGACTTTCGAGTATGGCAATTTCAGAATTTCAAAGAACGAGATCACCCCGCGCGATCATGTGACCGTTAGTGTTGACGTGACAAATACCGGTAACTATGATGGTGACGAGGTGGTCCAGCTGTATGTGACCACTCCCGAAAGCCCGGCCGAACTTGAACGTCCGTTCAAGCGTCTGAAGGGCTTCAAGCGTGTCACCATTCCTATGGGTCAGACACGTACCGTTACCCTTGACGTCGACTGTCAGGATCTGTGGTTCTGGGACATGAAGTCTGACAGAATGGTCTATGATTCCGGAAAGTATGTGTTCGAGATAGGTTCTTCGTCAAAGGATATCCGCGGAACGGTATCGGCCCGTATGGACGGCAGGTTCACACCACGGCTCAAGACGGTGGTTTCGGACTGTCGCGTATCGGTTCTTGAGGTGGGCGAAACGGCTCAGTTCAAGCCTACAGCATGTCTGGATGACGATTCGTTCCTTGATATTGCAAAGGCAACTGTCAGCTATACCAGCAGCAATCCCGGTGTCGCAACTGTCAATGCCGACGGTACCCTTACGGCAGTTTCGGGCGGCATTGCCACAGTCACTACAACTGTCACTTATCAGGGCGTATCAGTAAGTGATACATATTCGGTCAGAGTAATGCAGAATGCCGGGCTTTCAAGTCTGAAGGTCGGCAAGAAACCTGTTCTCAAGGGCATAGACCAGCAGTATTCCATTCTGACAAAGGCCGGGGCCAAGGTGCAGCAGGTCAGTGCAACTGCCGACAGCAGGTACCGGGTTGACATTGAACAGGCCGTAGCGGTTCCGGGAACAGCTGTCGTCAAGCTTCTGGATCCTACGACTGGTGACAGGAAGTCGTATTACGTCAACTTCGGTTACAAAGGCACATGCGATGATTTCGATTCCGGTTTGGGTAAGCAGTGGCAGGTTGTAAGGCCGGATGCCGGCAACATGACCGTTGCAGACGGCAAGCTGACAATCACAACTGGAAAGGGTGATATAAACCAGGCAAACAACAATGCTTCAAATATTGTCCTGCAGAGTGCCAATACAGACTGGCACATTCAGACATTGCTGAAAACGGATGCCGTTCCCGGAGCTCCTGCACAGAACGCCGGACTGGTGGTCTATCAGGACGATGACAATTTCCTCAAACTGGTCTATACGGCCCAGTCGGGCATGGGTGGACGTGGTGCCCAGAGCGCCCAAGGTGCTGCGGGTGCGGCCCGTAATGGTGTCATCCAGTTCGGGGCGGAGCTGGATGGGACGTTCAAGGTCTTTGCAAACATCCGTCTCGAGAGGGATCCCGGTCAGGACGGCATACTGCTGAGGATAGAAAAGGAGGGAAGCCGTTACAGCGCCATGTATTCATATGATGCGTTTGAGTTCATTGAAGCCGGCGGTGTGGATATGATGCTCAAGGACATTCAGGTTGGAATGATTGCATGCGACGGCGTCCAGATGACGGGCGGCCGCATGGGCGGTTTCGGCGGCGGAATGCGTCAGGGCGGAGCTCAGCAGGCCGCTCCTTCAACCGTTCCCATGCAGGCAACGTTTGACTATTTCCTCATTGAATCGAAATAAGGCGGCCATGAATATAATAAGACTGTTCCCGATCATGTTTCTGATGTGTTTGGGGACAGTCCTGTCTTTTGCCCAGACTACGGTATCATTCAAAGGTATGGTCGTGAGCGGCCATACAGACTGTATCAGACTGTGTGAGAAGGGAGATGACAACCCCGTTAAGAGTACTCCGACTGTGGGCCCTGTGTCCCGTGTGGTCGTGCAGAACGATTCGCTGATTGTGGCTATTGCTGCAGACAATTTCATCTACAGCAGTCCGGACGGGATGGACTGGCACCTGATGGATTTCTGTGCAATGTACGGTGACTATTACGGATGGTGCAGCCTGGTCATGCTGGCGGCATCGGACTATGATTTCATGGTGGTCGGGGCCGATGAGAATGGTGAGCCGCTGGCTTTCATGTCAGCCAGTGGGAAGGTATGGAGCCCGAGACCTTTGGAGTATCCTGTGTCCGGGGGAGGGTACGAAAGGCTCAAGGAAATGCCTGTGGGACTGAAATATGACAGGGAACATGAGCGGTATGAGATGGAATTGAAAAATGGTGACCGTCTGCTGCTTCCTGCCTGTTCACACTGTAATGCACTCGTGAAAGGGCAATAATAGGCGCTCTTTTGTCCTTGTGCAATGAAAAAGTTCCTACCTTTGCACACCTCAATTTTAAAAACTGAACAAAATGGCATATCTGTCAGAAGACAAGCGCAAGGTTACAACCCAGCGCCTCAGAGAAATGAAACAGCGTGGTGAAAAGATTTCCATGCTCACTTCATATGATTATACAATGGCAAAGATCGTTGACGGTGCAGGCGTTGACGTCATTCTGGTCGGTGACTCCGCATCGAACGTGATGGCCGGTAACCAGACCACTCTGCCCATAACGCTTGACCAGATGATCTATCATGCCAAGTCGGTGGTACGCGGTGTACAGCGTGCTCTGGTGGTCGTGGATATGCCTTTCGGAACATATCAGGTCAATGCCGATGAGGCTATTGCCAATGCCGTGAAGATAATGAAGGTGTCACATGCCGATGCCCTGAAGCTTGAAGGCGGAGCTGAAATTCTTCCGTCCGTCAAGCATATCATTGATGCAGGAATACCTGTCATGGGCCATCTGGGACTGACACCCCAGTCAATCAACAAGTTCGGCACCTATGCAGTACGTGCCAAGGAGGAGGCCGAGGCCGAGAAGCTCATATCCGATGCCCATCTGCTTGAAGAGGCAGGATGTTTCTCGCTTGTCCTTGAAAAGATTCCTGCAGTGCTTGCAAAGCGTGTTGCCAGTGAAGTGTCAATCCCGGTCATAGGTATAGGCGCCGGTAGCGGTGTTGACGGTCAGGTGCTTGTGATTGCCGACATGCTGGGCATGACTTGCGATTTCAGCCCGCGTTTCCTGCGTAGATACGCAAACCTGTTTGAAGTGATTACAGGTGCGGTAGGACACTATGTGGAGGATGTGAAGAACTGCGACTTCCCCAACGAGAAGGAACAGTACTGATTCATCTGCCTATCTGGCTTAACTGTTCGTTTATACAGCCAATCAGCTTCTTGGGGCTGATTGGCTTTGTTATGTAGCCGTTTGCTCCAAGTGCCAGAGCCTTGGTTATCTCTTCCTGCTCGCTGACGGCGGTCACCATGATGATCCGGACGTTGTCATACGAATTGTTGCTGCGCAGACGCTTCAGAAAGGCCATACCGTCCAGCCCCGGCATCATGATGTCCAGAAGCAGGATGTCCGGGGCAATTTCAGTGATGGCTTCCATTGCCTGCAGACTGTTGTTGTAGGAATACAGTCTGTATCCTTCCTTCTCCAGGATCTTCTCCAGAAGAATCGTGTTGACAGGTATGTCGTCAACAATCATTATGGTGTATTTTGAAGCGTCCATTCCCATGCTTGTGATGTCAGTGATACAAATATATGGGATTTTGTCAAAAGATGTCTGACAGAATTGCTTTTTTTACTTGTCCGTTTCATGTTTTTGCTATCTTTGTGAATAAAATTAGTCGCATATGGATGGCAATGTTCTCTGGTATGTGCTGCTTTCGGTATCAGGACTGATACTGCTTCTTGCTGCCAGTCTTTCTGTGGTTGCACTGGTGATTTACCTGAAGTCCTGCAGAATCATGAAGAACAATGCCGATCTGTATGAACTGGCGACTCCAAGCGCTCTCAGAGAACTGCTGAAACTGTCCGGCGCCTACTTCTTTTCAGTTGAGAACGGTAATATAAAAATATCGAATTCCCATTCCGGTGATTCGTCAGTCATCGAAAGCCGTTTGTCCGCAAGGAAGGATGTACGTGAATTCATAGAATCGAGATTCAGGGAACTCAATTCCACGGTTACTCCAAAACCGTCATCCCTTCAGATACGTATTGCCCTGACCGGTAACGAGAAACACTGGTATGAGATGCGTCTTGATCTGACCCGCTTCAAGGGTGATCAGATTCGCAGCAGGGGAATCCTTATCCCGATTGACAATATCAAGCAGCAGGAAAAGGAGGCACTGGAGATGCATCGCCGTACATTGAATGCCGAGGAACGTGATGATTTCATCCGTGAGATGAATCATGCGGTGCGTACGCCTCTGAATGCCATTGTAGGTTTCTCGGAACTCCTCTCAGACCCGACTGTCGATATTTCGGCCGCGGAGCTGTCGTATTATAAGGAGACCATTGAACAGAATGCCGGCTCGTTGACCAAGGTCCTTGAGAATGTCCTTACCATTTCCCATCTTGAAAATGAGAATATTCTCGTGGAGGACCGGCAGCTGGATGTGCCGTCACTGATGCGTTCCGTGATATCGGAAAACGCTCAGGCTCTTGTGGCTTCCGGAATCATTCCAAAGGAGGAACCGTCACCTTCAGAGTGCGTAATCAATGCCGATGAGCGCATAGTCCGCAAGGTCCTGCAGATTCTTGTTGACAATGTCATACAGCATGCCTCATCCGGCAAATGCATCATTTATGGATGGAGAGAGGTCAGGGACGGTGATGTGGAACTGTTTGTACGTGACAAGGGCCCCGGAATATCTGAAACGGATCTTCCTTTCATATATAAGGCCTTCTACAAAGCCGATCCGTTCAGTTCCGGAACAGGACAGGGACTTACCATCGCCAAGAGTTATCTGGACCATGAAAAGGCTGAGATAAGGTGCGAGTCTTCAAATGACGGTGCATCGTTCTATGTGGGTTTCAGAAAGGTGCTGCCGCTGTTCATACCGTTGCCGATAGCCGGATTCGGACTGCTGGTGCTGTCTGTGCTGCTGCTTCTGCTCAGTCTGAAGTTCCTGCGCTCTGTCAGAAAGTACCGTGATTTCAGTGCTGTGGAAGACGAAGCCATAACGCGTACCCTTGAGGTTTCCGGAGGGCATCTGTTCAAGTATAAAGATGATGTGATTCTCATGACACGCCAGACGGCCGAGTATTTCTCATTCTCGTCAAACCGCATAGGTCTGGATGTCTATCTGGACTCGATGGATGAGGCCGACAAGAATGTGATAGGGAAAATCAAGGCTGCACCTGTAGGAGAGATAGTGAACGAGTTCCTGTCATTGCCTAATTTCAGGACATTCAAGATCATGTCTTTCTCGTGTATTGCGACCAAGATGGAGGATAATGACGGTCAGATGGTTCCTATGGGATTGTTCTTTTCGATTGACGAATCACATTCCCGTCTGGAGGCCATGCGTGAGGTCTATGCAAAGGAGGAGGAATCTATTTCCAAACAGTCGTTCATAGCCAGCATGGGTCATGAGATACGAAATCCTCTGAATGCGATTGTGGGCTTCTCAAACCTTCTTGCCGATCTTTATTTTGATATCGATGAGAAGGAACGTGAAAGTTATGCCGATATAATCAGAAAGAGCAACGAGCATCTGCTCAGTCTGCTGGATGGAGCTCTCCTTTCAGCAAAGGAGCAGGACAAGCTGCTCAAAAGCAGTCTTGGCGTGATTCCCGTTGATGGTTTCATGGAGGAACTGTTCAAGACGAATTCGGTGGTTGTTCCCTCCTATCTGTCATTTGATTATGATAAGGGTGATTCTGCCTATATCAACGTAAGCCGTACCGGTATGCGTCAGATTGTTTCGAATCTGATTAACAATGCATGCAAGTTCACTGCTCAGGGAGGAATAACATTCGGATGGAACACGACTGTTGACCGTGTGAATATATTTGTCCGTGATACGGGTATGGGAATAGGACCTGAAAACATTGACAATATATTCAAGAAATTCTTCAAGGCCGACAGTTCATCGAGTGGAGCCGGCATAGGCCTGCCGTTATGTAAGCGCCTGACTGAGATGATGGATGGCAACCTGATTGTGGAAAGCGAACTTGGCAGAGGTTCCTGCTTTACAATATCGCTTCCACGTATATATCCTGAGTCTGATAATAAAGAACAAACAAAATGACACTTAAAGACTGTTACGAAAAACTTGGGGGAGACTATGCCGGTGCATGCAAAAGACTGATCAACGAAAGACTCCTTGTCCGTTTCCTGCAGAAATTTCCTGATGACCCTTCCATGAAGCTGCTTTCCGATGCAATTCTGGATCATCAGATTGAAAGGTCGTTCCGTGCTGTCCATACGCTGAAAGGCGTTTCGGGTAACTTGGGACTTACCAGACTGTATGAAGCATCGGTTAACCTGACGGAACAGCTTCGCCCACGTCAGGAACAGGCTGATCCGGCTTTGTTCGAAGCGGTGAGGTCCGAATATGACAGGACCATGTCAGCTTTGGATGAGTTCTTCTCCAGTCAGATCTGACTTGACGGGATAATCTGGAATCCGAAGAGCTTCCAGAGTATTAAGATACATAATGCGCTGATACAGAGTGTTATGAACAGGTAGAGAACTGATTTCCATGAAGACAGGTGACGGCCCAGATATTTGAATTCGCTGAACTGCTTGCGTTCCCATAAGGATATGTTCTTTGAAAGGAATTGCGCAAGGGCAGGAATATCGAGATTGGGATTGCTGATGTACCAGTCACGGGTGGCCACTTCAAGGGTCGGTGCATCCATCCATGAGAATGGCTTGCACCACTTGACTTTCCATGTTTTTCCATTCTTTACGGCATTTTCTTCTGTTTCATGTTCCATGCCGAGGCAGATCGTGAATTCGTTCTTGTTTCCTCCTTCCCAATATTGACGCTGGCGCATACTTATGTTTACGCCTTTTTCTGCAGGGAACAGCAGGACAAAGAAATGAATCTGATATTCGTTGCCGAGGGTCGCGTTGAGACGGCGCATGAGCAGTTGGTCTTCGGCACTGAAGGTGAAGTCGAGTGAAGGCGACACGCATAGCGGATTCTGCGTGTTGTCAATGATGTCTGGGTATGGAATGAGGCCTTCGGATTTCGCTTCGTCGCGTGTGACGCGGGAGGGGTTGAATATGGAATTGGTGTTCTGGATGTAGTTCTTGTAGCGGTTTTTGTAGGTTGCGGTCTGCATGGTGTCCTGTCTTCCGTTCCATACTGAAGATTCTCCGCCGCCTCCGCTTATCTGCCCTGGATGATGGGTCGGGAAGTAGCTCGTTCCGGTCTGCCATAATCTTGCAGATGCCAGAAACGCGCGTTGGGAGAGGTCTATTTCACGGCCTGTGTTGAGCAGTGCACTCCAACTGTCGGGGTGGGGTACATGACGTTGCTCGGTGACGGTTCTGGTGTGTCCACGACCGTCACTTTCGGTACGGGTTACGGTTACAAGTTCGACCCAGGGATAGTAATGGCGCACCTCGGTATAGTATCCGCTGAGGAATTCTATGTCGCGGTTCATGGCCTCGAAAAGGTAATATACCGCAACTTCGGCGGCCGCAAGCACAATGACATATGCGTACCACAAGTCTGGTTGAGGCGAAATGAAATAGGCAGCGGTGACTGCCGCTGCCGGAATTGCAAACCCTATGGCCCGTACAAAGGTCATTTGAAGAGTTCTATTTCGTCATCAATGCCGGTACGGACGGTCTCCTTGGTGACGGTTGACGATATGACGGTATAGTCAATTTTCTGTCTGCCTCCCAGGAACCATTTGGCTGGAATCGTTTCAAGCAGAGTGGAGTGTTCTCTGATTATGTCGAGCATTTTCTGCTGTGCTTGAGCGAACTGTGCGCGTTGGACGTCAATGGACTGCATCAGATGCTGGTAGAGAGCTGTGTCGAATGCAGGATTCGATTCGGTGATCATCTTGACCAACGATCCGCTGTCATTCGAGTATCTGCCGGAAATGAGCTCCGGATAGATTTTCTCAAAAGCCTCGCGATACTGTTCGGTCACACCGGCTTCCTGTTTGAGGGTCTTCCACATTGTGTCGTGGACGGTTTCGATGGCACCGCGCTGGGCATCGGCCTCCTTGCGCAGGGATACTTCACGGTTGTTGACCGATATGTAATAGATTGCCAGTATGGCAACAATTGCCAGAAGTGCTATGATCATGGTATGTCAGTCCTTTTTCTTGAGTGAGAAGTTCAGGCTCAGGGTGGCAACAGCCTCCAGCTTGTTGAACGAGTCATAGGTTATGCCTCCGCCCAGATCCAGATGCCTCCAGCTGAAACCGATCATTGACCTGACGGCACTGTCAAAGCGTTTCTCGTTTTCGTAGCTTTTGCCAAGATAACCGTAGCCCACAAAGGTGTCGAAGAAAGGCTTGACCTTGTTTTCCGTAAAATAGAATCTGGCGTCAAGTCCTCCAAGGAAACCGGTAAAACCGGTCCATGTGTCGAGTTCTGCAGCCAAAGCCACCTTGTCGGAAATGTTGATTCCGGCTCCAAGTCCGATTGTGTTGTTATAACCTGCGCTTACGCGACCGAACGGTCCCTTTGCGAAACTCATGGAACATGCCATGAGCATAGCCAATGCAACGATGATTTTCTTCATATCATATTGTTTTTGTCTTCCGATTCGCAAAAATAAGGTTTGATTCCATGATTTGCAATAACCGGCCGGAAAATAACGGCTATCAGACGAATATGTTGATTTTGGAAGCCCATATAATGAAAATATTATTATAAAGAGGGGAAATTGAAAAAGTAAAGCAAAAAACTACTATATTTGCAAAGCAATTTGCGCTTGTTGCAGATTCGTTGTGTTTGATGAGGATTTTTTTAATTTTATACAACTACAAATGAAAAAGACAAAAGTATTTTTCCTTGCAGCAGTTTTAATCACTGCGATGGGATTTTCCGTGTCATGTTCAGATTCTGAAAGTGATGACATCAAGGATTTGCAGAATCAGGTTGATGGCTTGGATGCCACTATTCAGAACCAGATTAAAGTATTGACTGAGGCAAAGTCCAGTCTCGAAATGGCTCTTGCTGGCAAAACGGATAAGGCTACAACTGAGCAGCTGAGTGATCTTGTTGACCAGATTAATGGAGTTCTGGGTATTTCCGTCAATAATGAAGCTTCGGTCAAAGAGAAGACTGAACTTATCAAATCGCTTTCAGATTGCCTGCTGTCAATCAAGGCATGGGATGAACTGTATTCTGAAAAGCACCTTGGCAACTATGACCAGCTCCTTCTCTGGCATGATTCAGTATCTGCATCGGTAACGACAGCAAAGGCTGCTCTTCTCCTTGCCCAAAAGGCCAATTCGCTTGCCGGTGATGCACAGACGCTTGCAGAGACCGCTGACAATCTTGCAAATAGCAATAAGGAGAAAATTGGTGAAATGACCACTGAGATAAGTGAAATGAGTGGCAATATTGCTGACCTGACCACTGAAATAAGTGGAATCAATGGAAGGATCGACACTCTCTCGGCCAATATTTACAAGAAGGCCAACGAGGTCCTGGCAAGTGCTAATCAGTACATTGACGACAAGTGCAGTGAACTTGAAAAGCTTTTGAATGAAAAGGCCAGTTCTGTTGACCTTGATCAGCTCAGGAAGGACTGCGAGAAGGCTGATGAGAATCTTCAGAAGGATTTGGACAAGGTGTCTGACAAGTGCAAGACACTGGAATCCGACTACAAGACACTCAAGTCAGATTTTGACAATCTGAAGACAAAGGTTGATGGCCTTGCCGGCAAGGTTGACACCATACAGAAGCAACTTGACAATATGGTTACAGGAATACTTGTCCAGGGCGTTTCCAATCCTCTTTGGGGCATGTACAAGTCACCGCTCGGATTCAGTTCCAATATCCTTGTCTCACTTTACGGTGAAACAGGCTCATACCCTGTAGTATTCCCCGCAAATAACACATTCAATTATGTTGACGCCAAAGAGTTCGTTGATTTTTCAGAGGTCAATTCGGGTGAAATAGTCGCTTATGACGGAGAAATCATCACAAGTGCTGCCGGCAAGCTGTACCTCACAGTAAACCCGAGTAATGTCAATTACGATGGAGTCAAGATGTCTCTCGTTAACTCAATGGACGAGCAGGCTGCAGGCTTTGACGCTTTCACTCTTAAGAAATGCAATGATGTCGTTCTCAAGTTCGGATCAACAAGAGCTGCTATGGATAACGGTTTCTATGAGGCAGAAGTCACCGTCAATGATCCGTCTGCCGCTCAGTTCGAAATAGATTCTGTTACACTGAAGAACGCAGCCAAGGACTTCTATAATAATAGAGGTGCAAGAAATCTTGCCAACCTTATTCTTAATGTTAACCAGCAGCTCAGCAACAAGCTTGATGCCTATGCTGTCAAGTGTTCATGGAACAATGGTAATAAGGTCAGCAACATCTACTCCGAGTACAATATCGCAGCAACTGCTTTCAAACCTCTCTCATACGAGTTCCTCAAAGGTAAATCAATCAACAAGCATCTTCCAATGATTCCTGATCTTGAAAGCAAACTCAAGGAACACGGAATTACTGTCAGCAAGTTCGAGTATAATCCTGCCGAGGCATCCTCAATGCAGTTCACTGTTACAATTCCTGATGTGAATAGTGTTGACATTGATATTATCGGTGGAAAGGGCGTCGTAAAGAGTATCAATGATACTACGATTACAGTTACCGTTCCTGCATCAGCTATGGAAGACCTTATCAAGCAGATCAATAACCGTGTTGGCGGACTTATTGACCATGCAAATGAAATTGTCGGTCAGTATGACAGGGTTGTCAAGCTTTCTCAGACTGAAATAATTGACAGAGTTGACAAGTATTTGGGTAAAGTCAATAATCTGCTTGACAAGGATTTGAATAAACTGCTTCAGATTACAGTCCTGTTCGAAAACGGTGAAGGCGAATTCTCTCAGCTGAACGCTACTGAAGGTTATGGCACAAAGATGAAGCTCGGTGCAACAGCTACTCTTTATCCGACTTCATACACTGCAGAACTTCTTGCTCCGGCTTATAAGAAATTCGTTGCTGTTACAAAGGTGACACGTGACGGAGCAAAGATTGCTTCAGCCATGAAGAATGCAAATGCACAGGATGATTTCAACAAGGTCCTTGATGGTTCCGTAAAAGAAATCAGTTTCACCCCATCTGAAGCTGGTGAATACGAAATTGCCTATACGGCTGTTGACTATTCAGGAAAAATTACTGCAAGAAAGTTCTACATTGACGTAGAATAATAGTCTAACAGTTTATTCGATAAAAAAATGAAGACATTTAATTTCTTAGTATCGGTACTTGTTGGTCTTAGCCTGAATGCTAATGCTCAGGATACTGAAACACAATATATATTTCAACCGCATTGGGAACTCCAGTTGGGTGCCGGAGCACAGCATACACGTGGAGAGATAGATTTCAGTCAACTTATCTCACCTAATGCACAATTGAGTCTGGGATACCAATTCAGCCCTGTCTTCGGAACAAGGTTGTCTGTAAATGCCTGGCAAAGTAAGGCAGGCATTGACCTGAACAGATATTCCACAATTGATGAACAATGGAGCTGGAAGTATGTGGCACCATCAATAGATGCACAGATAGACATGACTAATCTTCTTGGCGGTTTCAAACCGACAAGAAGATTCAGTTGGGGTGTTTTTGCCGGAATCGGTGCAAATGTGGCATTTGACAATGAAGAGGCAAATAGTGTCATGAATAAGCTGACAACTACAGGAGGTTATTCCAATATGACTGCCCAGCATAAAAAAGAGAATATGGATTATATCTGGAGTGGTACCAATACCATGCTGAACGGTCGTTTCGGTACAGGCATTGACTGTAGAATAAGCGACAGGATCAGTGCAGGTGTTGAAGCTCAGGCCAATATCCTCAGTGACAGGTACAACTCAAAGGATGCCAATAATCCAGACTGGTATTTCAATGCACTGGCAAGCATAAAAATCAAGATCGGCAAGACATACTCCGTAATAGAAGTTCCGACAGCCGCTGCTTTGGCTGCTGCTGCAGCACGTGCCGCACAGAAGGAACCTGAAGTAAGAATAGTGGAAAAGCCTGTTGAGGTTATCAAGGAAGTGGTGAAGACCGAACCGTTGAAGCGTTACATATTCTTTGAAATCAACAGCGCCAAGATCAGCAGTAAGGAAAACGTCAAGGTTCAGGAGATTGTTTCATACATGAACAATAATCCGGAATCAAAGGTTTCCATCGGTGGTTATGCTGATAAGAATACTGGCAACGCCTCTATCAATGAACGTATTTCAAAGAAGAGATCTGAATCTGTTGCTGAGGCTCTGAAGAAGGCAGGCATTGCAGAAGACCGTATTTCAATTGACTCATTTGGTGATACAGTTCAGCCGTTCAGTGATGATCCGGAATTGAATAGGGTAGCCATTTGTATTGCCGAATGAGAAAAGCCGCTATCATATTGTTTATGCTGACGACAGTGTTGTCAGTAAACGCCCAGCTTTCAGGAGACGGGTATTACAGACTCAAGAATGTCAAGTCGGGAAGGTATGCAAGGTTGATTGACAATCGCGGAAGCATAAACATTGAATCTACATCGGCTGATCTTGGTGCTCTTCAGACGGTACTCTATTTTGAGAACGTAGAATCCGACCCTGCCACTGTCATGTATATCAGCAAGTTGAGCAATGGCGAATATAACATTGCCACTCAGGGGGCTGACCTTTATTCAATGATGAAGTTCGGTATAAAGGTCCAGAAACTTGGAAATGGAAACTATGTTGCATATCAGGAGCAGAAAGGATTGAGAAAAGTTCTCAATGATACGCCTGTTTATAATGCTAACGACATTTATGGAGCTGTTCTTAGTAATGACGATAATTACAAGGAATGGCAGATCCTTCCGGTGTCTTCAGAATCGGACAACTATATAGGTATTAAGCCGGATGTGGTTGCCGATGGGAAGTATTATTGTGCCTATTATTCCGGATTCCCATTCAAGATGGTTTCTGCTGGTATGAGGGCATTTTATGTTTCTCATGTCGATTCGGATTACGGTATTTGCGTCATTGAGGAAATTGATGGTACTGTTCCTGCATCAACACCGGTCATTGTTGAATGTACATCAGAATCCGCTACAGATAATAGGATTGAACTTGTTGCACCTAATGAGCATATTGCCCCTATATCGGGCAATATGCTGTCTGGTGCATATTTTCAGAATAACTCAAACAAACATCGTAACAGAGTCGATTACAATCCTGAAAGCATGAGGGTAATTGGCGCTGACGATTCTGGAAAGCTTTGCTTCCTTACTGATTCCGAACTTAAGGCAATTGCGGCCAATTCCAGTTATCTGGTCGTTGACGGAGCTGCTGACAGGTTGGAATTCATGACCCAGTCGGAATATGATGCATTCCTCATTGAAGCTGGCGTCATTAATAGGGAAATGGAGATATCCAGCCCGGTATATTCTATTGGAGGTCAGGTTCTGGATGTCAGGTCGTTACCGTTTGAAGAGTTCAAACGTGGTATCCATATAATCAACGGCCATAAATATATGGTACGCTGAATCAGAACAGTTTTCGGGAAACAGTTATCTTTATCAGAGGATATACGGGCAGCTTCTTGACTATGTTGACATAGGAACGGAGTTGCCCGTTTACTTTTTCCAAATCATGTACAATGTCAACTCCTTCGTGTGTGACAACAGACGGAGTTCCACCCCACATCAGAATACCGCAGTCAAAGGAAACCGTATAGCGGTCATCGCTTTTGATTAATGGGCCTTCATAACCGAATCCTATGTATGGTTTCAACCTGTTGACTGTCATGTCGGCACTTACCATACAGTTCTCATGGTCCGGGTACATCATATATGCTCCGCCATCAATTGAGTCACCTACAAAAAATCCTGCCATTCCCCATCTTTGAAAACTGTTGTACAGATCTTCGCCTGCGTAAATCGGCTCGCCAGACAGGTAGAGCATCGGCTCGAAGTTTTCATATGAGTTGATGGCACGTGCGTAAAGATCGTTGTAAATATATGTAGATACGAGTGCGGGGGCATCATAGGTGGCATTTTCGGCATGTCCTATGGTTTTTGAGGGACTCCAGTATAGTCCGGTGCTGAAACGCCAGTTCCTGTTCCTGAACGGATAAATGTCAGCGGTTATATGAAAATTCTTGAAAGACGGAGTTTCCACCATATCTATATATCTGTCGAATTCCATTCCGGTAAGTTCTGTCAGTTTGCCGGACATTTTCTCGAATTTCCTTTTCTGGGATTCCGTGTCTGAATAATCAGCACCGGCAGTCATTGTGAAAGTACTGATTTTTTCAAAATAAGGAACGAAATCAAATCCTCCACGAACTCCAAGTCTGGAATTGACAGGCGCTTCTATCCCGATTCCCAGTCCTGTACTGCCGGCTGATAGGGAAACGTATAAACCAGGATTCCCGGCTTGTTTATTCTGCGCAGATGCAACAGAATTGAATATGAATGGAATTGCGGTCAGGAAGAAGATGGATGAGCATTTCTTTCTTAAGTGTCTGATACATGAATGTTTCATTTTCGTTTTTCTCAGAAAATCCAATGCAAAGATACGGATAATAACTTTACCTTTGTGAATCCGATAATATCTTCCGGTTATGAATTATCTGATTAAAAACGCATCGGTAGTTAACGAAGGACATGTTTTCTTGGCTGATGTCATTGTCAAGGATGGAATGATCAATGACATAATCAGGGCACAGAAAACGGAGTCGGATGGCCCGATGCCCGGTACTGAAACTTGTGGTTTTGAAGTCATTGATGCTGAAGGCAAGTATCTGATTCCCGGCATAATTGATGAACATGTCCATTTCCGTGAACCGGGAATGACCCATAAGGCCGATATGTCCACAGAGAGCCGTGCCGCGGTGGCAGGAGGGGTGACATCGTTCATGGATATGCCGAATACCGTGCCACAAACCACCACCAGGCAGCTTCTGGAAGAGAAGTCTGAATTGGCATCGCAAAAATCACTGGCCAACTATTCGTTCTACATTGGTGCCACGAATGATAATATCGGTGAACTGCTGAATGTTGATACGGCAAGGGTCTGCGGAATAAAACTCTTTATGGGTTCGAGTACGGGAAACATGCTTGTGGATAACACTGATGTTCTGGAAACTCTGTTCCGTGAAGCTCCATGTCTGATTGCCGCACATTGCGAAGATGAGACAATTGTGAAACGCAATACGGAGCGTTTCCGCGCCATGGCCGATTCCGGCAAGATTGTGCCCGATGCCACGATTCATCCTGAAATACGCACGTCCGAGGCATGTTTCCGTTCTACTGCCAGAGCTGTGGCCCTGGCGGAAAAGACCGGGGCCCGTCTGCATGTCATGCACATTTCCACTGCCGCTGAACTGGCCTTGTTCCGCAATGATATTCCATTGGAGGAGAAGAGAATTACAGCTGAGACCTGTCCTCATTATCTTTGTCTGGATTCCCGACAATATGAGAGTTTGGGGTATGCCATCAAGTGTAATCCGGCCATCAAATTGCCGGAAGACCGTATGGCGCTGATTGAGGCCGTGCACAACGGACTTATCGATACCATTGGTACAGACCATGCCCCGCACCTGAAGGAGGAGAAGTTCACAGACAGCTATTTCACCAGCAAGTCCGGCTTTCCGTCCATTCAGCACGGTTTTGATCTTATGCATTCGATTCCCAGCATGAGCATGCCGGAGATTGTACGTCTGATGTGTCATAATCCGGCAACTCTCTACAGGATTGATGGCCGGGGATTCATACGCAAGGGGTATCATGCTGACCTTGCCATTGTGGATCCGGACTGTTCCGGCAGCATATCGGATGAATCGGAATTCAGCAAATGCGGTTGGAGTCCATACTGCGGTTTCAGAACGGATTCCAGGGTGACGCATACATTTGTGAACGGCAACCTGGTTTTTGAGAACGGGAAATTCAATGACGGCTATCGTGGGGAAAGACTGGTCTTCAACAGACCCGACGGTACAGAACACTGATCAGAAGCGTGAGATATCCCTTCATGTATGCGGATATGGAAATGATTTTGGAAGTTGGATGCAAAATATTTGGACGTTTATGGAAATTCGTATAGTTTTGCGCTATTGATTGTGACAAGATGAGTTACGCACGCTATTATCACTATTATTATTCGCCGCTGTTTTGAAAATGGACGGTCTTGAAATAGTGCGCGGTTAACAACAGGAATTCGAAACATATCAGAGGCTGTCCGGGTTTGGGCAGCCTCGTTTTTTTTAAGACATAGTATGGGACAGGACAATGAACTTGACAAAGCCCGCAAGGCCATCAATGAAATAGATGTCCGTATGGCGGAACTGTTTGAGGAACGTATGCAACAATGCCGTGAAGTTGCAGAGTACAAGAAAAGAAGCGGCCTCTGCGTAATTGACGATACCCGTGAGCGGGCCAAGATGGAAAATGCCTGCGAACTGATAAAGGATCCTGAAAAGCGGGAGTTCTATGTCCTTTTCCAGAAGCATCTGATGGGCCTTTCCAAGGATTACCAGAGACGTCTGTTCAAAAAGATGAGAATAGCATATTGCGGAACCCCTGACTCCATCGCTCACATTGTTGCCCAGAAGGCATTTCCCGAGGCCGAGACCGTACCGTTCGGCGGTTTTGCCGAAACATACTCAGCCTGTGTGAACGGTGATGTCGATGTGGCAATACTTCCAGTAGAAAACAGTTCGGCCGGCGATGTGGGGACGGTACTTGACCTTGCATATCACGGTGACCTGTACATCAACTCGATTCTGGACATGAACATCGGCCGGAAACAGACACGCTTTGCCGTGTTTTCGCGCTCAATGAACAACCTCAAGACCTCAGGACATGACACATGTTTCATACTTGTTTTTGCCATACGCAATGAGGCGGGAGCCCTGGCCAAGGCATTGAACATCATAGGCTCACACGGATATAACTTGAGTTATATCCACAGCCGTCCATCGTATGAGCTGGACTGGAGCCACTATTTCTTTGTGGAACTGGAGGGCGATGTGAACGGGGAAAACGGCAAGGAACTGCTCCGTCAGATGAATACCGTATGTGACCATCTGCGTCTTGTGGGATCTTACAGACATCAGGAATTATGACACTCAAATTCGGTTCTGACAGCGGAAATGGCTATGACATAGTAGTCGAAGCCGGCTCGATTGGCAGGATAGGCAGGCTGATTGACCTGTCCGGACGGAAGGTGCTTGTCGTAACTGACGATGGTGTACCTTCCAGGTATGTTCAGACAGTGGCCGGTGCCTTTGCCGGAAGCCATATCCTGACGTTGAAGGCAGGAGAACAGACCAAGACCATGGATGGTCTGGAGGCTGTCGTTTCATCGTTGGTGGAGTACCGTTTCTCACGCAAAGATGCGATTGTGGCAGTGGGTGGAGGTATGGTCGGAGACTTGTGCGGTTTTGCCGCCTCGTGCTACATGCGGGGAATGAACTTTTACAGTGTACCCACAACTCTGCTTTCGCAGGTGGATTCATCGGTCGGCGGCAAGACGGCCATCAATTTCCACGGCGTGAAGAACATTGTAGGCGCGTTCCACAATCCTTCAAAGGTCATTATCGATCCAGAGTGTCTTGACACACTGCCTCCAAGAGTATTTGCCGAGGGCATGGCCGAAATGATCAAGATGGCAGCCACTTCCGACAGGAACCTTTTTGATGCCATCGGCTCCTGGAATGGTGACAGGGCCGAACTCTGCAATATGATAGCCGGTGCCTTGAGCATCAAGCTCAATGTGGTACAAAGTGACCCATACGAAAAGGGCCTGCGCAAAGTCCTGAACTTCGGTCATACCATCGGTCATGCTATAGAATCGGCGGCCGGAGGTGCCATGTATCATGGGGAATGTGTAGCAGTAGGCATGATGTACATGTCTGAAGGCAGGGCAAGACAACAGATCGCGACAGTTCTTGAGAAGTATGGTCTTCCTCTCTCTGACGACTTTGATCCTGCCAGTCTCTGTGAGTTTGTCAGTCATGACAAGAAGGCCAGTTCTTCGACCGTGACTGCCGTATGGGTAAGCGGGATAGGAAGTTTCGGGTTCCGTGATTTTACACAAGAAGAAATAGAACAACTTATAAGGAACAGGAAAAATGAGCAACAGCATAGGTAAGAGCGTCATTCTGACTCTCAGTGGGGAGTCTCACGGGGATATGATCTGCGCTGTCCTGGACGGTCTGGCTGCAGGTATCCCGGTAGACGAAAGTTTTGTGGCGGCACAGCTCTCGAAGCGCAGGCCTTCCGGCATCACTGATACTGCCCGTGTGGAGCCGGATGATTTCAGGATTGTAAGCGGAGTGTTCAACGGTATGACCACTGGTGCACCGGTTACCATTCTCATTCCGAACGTCAATGTCAGAAGCACGGATTACGATGGCATCCGCTTTCTGGCGCGTCCTTCGCATGCTGATTACGTGGCCCACGTCCGCTATGCCGGTTTTGAAGACTATCGTGGAGGTGGCCATTTCAGCGGTCGCATCACAGCGGGCATAGTGGCTGCCGGAGCCCTGGCCATCAAGGCTCTGGAACGGAAGGGCATCAGTCTTGCCACCCACATTCTGCAATGTGGCGGGGTCGATGACTCTGAATTCACGGACTTTCCTGCCCAGATAGAATCACTGAACGCCAAAGCTTTCCCTGTGATAGACGATGAGGCCGGAAAGAAAATGACAGGAAAGATTGATGAGGCCCGCAATTGCGGTGATTCAATTGGAGGAAAGATCCAGACTGCAATCGTCGGTCTGGATGCCGGAATAGGCGAACCATGGTTCGATTCGCTGGAGGGCTGTATCTCCAAGGCAATGTTCGCCATCGGCGGAATCAAGGGTGTTGAGTTCGGCCTTGGTTTCGGATTTGCGGAAGGCACAGGGTCTGAACTCAACGACCCGTGGATTGTCGATGGGGAAAAGATAAGCACCTCATCGAATAACAATGGCGGAATCAACGGAGGCATGTCCAACGGTATGCCGGTGATATTCAACTGCGCAGTCAAGCCGACCCCTTCCATCTCACGGGAACAGGACACTGTGAACATGCTCAGCGGACAGCCTGCGAAACTCTGTATCAAGGGACGTCACGATCCGGCCATCATAAGACGGATCTGCATTGTGGTGTCAAGCCTGACGGCCATCGTCCTGTGTGACATGCTTGCTCTCAGATATGGTAAGGATTACTTGAGATAATATATGAACATACTTGTACTGAACGGCCCGAATATTAATTTTCTGGGAATACGGGAACCTGAAATATACGGTTCGGAGAATTATGACGAACTGTGCCGCCGTGTGGACAACCATGCTGCCGGAAAAGGCATAGGTTGCCGGATCCTGCAGTCCAACCATGAAGGGGATCTGGTGGATATGATCCAGCAGGCTTTTTTTGATAAGGTGGATGGGCTGGTGTTCAATCCGGGTGCCTACACCCACACCAGCATCGCAATTGCCGATGCACTGAAGGCAACCCGCATTCCCACGGTCGAGGTGCATATCTCGGACGTGTCATCGCGCGAAGCATTCCGTCAGATAAGCTATATCCGGGAATCCTGTATCGCCACGGTGTCAGGCAAGGGCATAGACGGCTATCTGGAAGCAATTGATATCCTTTGCAATTACTTGAACCGATGAGACTCGCGTTTCGCAAAAGCCATGCTGTGGGGACCGTCCAGGCACCGCCGTCCAAGAGCTATGCCCACCGGCTGCTGATAGCCGCCGCACTGAGCCACGGACAGGTGGAAGGCCTTGCCCCGTCACAGGACATACTTGCCACTATTGACTGCCTGAATGCTCTTGGATTCGGGAGCCGATATGACGGCAGGCGTGTGGAATTCGGCCGTCGTCGGGAAATCCTGTCCGGCAGCCGGATTGTCCTGCCTTGCCGTGAAAGCGGGTCCACAATGCGTTTCATCATTCCTCTGGCGCTGGCATTGGCCGGTGAAGGAACCGAATTCCTGATTGCCGGCAGCGACCGTCTCCTGGAACGGGGCATAGCACCTTACATCAGAGCGCTTTCAAATGTCAGTTTCCGCAATACGGCCGATGGCATTCTTATGTCCGGATATCTGGAACCGGGAGACTTCAATCTGGATGCCTCTACCAGCAGCCAGTATCTGACCGGTCTTATGATGGCTTTGCCATTGTGTGAAAAAGACAGCTGCATCCGTCTTGAAAACGAACCGGTCAGCAGGGGATACCTGGCAATGACGGAAGACGTGCTCGGTCAGGCCGGGATACACCTGGAATGGCAGAATGAGCGCCGGCTCTTCATTCCCGGAGAACAGCATTACTCCCTTCCTGCAATCGCAAGAGTGGAGGGGGACTGGACCAATGCCGCCTATCTTGAAATCTACAATTACATTGACGGTAACAAAGTCAGTATCTCCGGACTGAGAAATGACTCGGCCCAGGGAGACCGTGTCTGCTGCATGATGATGTCCCGACTGGTGAATGAGGGGCAGGTCGACATTTCCGAAAACATAGACCTCGGTCCTGTGCTCTTTGCTCTTGCCGCCTTGAAGGGGAAGGGCTGCATCAGTGGAACCAGACGGCTGGCCATCAAGGAGCGCGACCGCGTAAGGGATATGATCTCCGAACTTGAGGCGTTCGGAGTGGAGGCTCATGTGTCTGAGAATGAGGTGGAGATATCGGCATCCGGTCTGCATGCTCCTTCCAGAACACTGGACGGCCATAATGACCATCGGCTGGTAATGGCTCTGGTACCGCTTCTTACCGTCTTTTCCGGCTCAATCGATGGCGCAGAAGCCGTCAGCAAGAGTTTTCCGGATTATTTTGAAGTATTGACTGAACTTGGTATCGGATATGAATGAAGATAAGATATTGATTGTAGGTCTGGGACTCATCGGCGGCAGTTATGCCGAAGCCCTTACCAATGCCGGCTTCCAGGTCGGTGCCATTGACACTAGCAGGGAGTCAATTGAATACGCGCTTGGTAAAGGCATCATAACCGAGGGCTCTGTACAGTTGGAGAAGGAGTTCATCTCAAAATACCGTTTGATTGTGTTCTGTCTCTATCCGAATACTTTTGTCGGATGGATAAGAGCCCATCAGGACCTTATCGCTCCAGGCACATTGATTACCGATGTATCTGGAGTGAAAGTGCCGGTCGTCTATGAGGTCCAGCGAATTCTCAGACCCGATCTGGAATTCATCGGCGCCCACCCTATGGCCGGACGGGAACGGTCTGGAGTCACCCACAGCGACAGCTCGGTATTCAAAGGCGCCAACTATCTGGTCACTCCGACAGCCGTCAACACGCCATGGGCAATTGAGAAATGCAAGGAGCTTGGACGCAGAATGGGCTTCGGCAAGATATCTGAACTGTCTCCCGAGGAGCATGACGAGATGATAGGATTCCTCAGTCAGCTGACCCATTGTGTGGCTGTATCTCTGATGACTTGCCGCGAGACCTCCGAGATGGCAAAGTATTCGGGTGACTCCTTCAGGGACCTTACCAGAATAGCTGCAATCAACGAGACAATGTGGAGCGAACTCTTCCTTCTCAACCGCGATGTCCTGATTCGCCAGATTGACCTGTTTGTCAACAGTATGGAGACATTGAAGAAGGCCATAGGCAATGGCGATACCGAAACGCTCAAGGCAATGATGAGAGACTCGTCACGGAAAAGGGAAAAGTTCGAGAAGAAATGATTTAACAGGCTGGAAAATATGAACATGACATTCAATCGAGAGCTGTTCAGCCCTCAGGAAGTAAAAGAACTGTATCCTCTGCCTGAAGAAGGTCGGATGGCAAAGGCCGAAAACGACAGACGCATCAGAGAGGTTCTGGGTGGAGAGACTGATAGAATCCTTCTGATCATAGGCCCATGTTCGGCTGACCGTGAGGATGCTGTACTGGATTATATAAGCCGCTTGCGCAGTGTGCAGGAAAAGGTCGAAGACAAGATAGTCATCATACCGAGAATCTACACCAACAAGCCCAGAACAACCGGAGAGGGTTACAAGGGTATGCTCCATCAGCCTAATCCGCTGGCTTCTCCCGACATGTTCAAGGGATTGTTTGCCATACGTCATCTTCATCTCAAGGCAATCATGGAAACAGGCTTTTCCTGTGCCGATGAGATGCTCTATCCTGAGAATCATGTGTTTCTGTCAGACCTGCTGTCGTATGTTGCCGTTGGTGCAAGAAGCGTGGAGAATCAGCAGCACCGTCTGGTGGCAAGCGGACTTGACATTCCGGTCGGAATGAAGAATCCCACGGGTGGAGACATATCGGTCATGATGAATTCCATAAAGGCCGCCCAGGGCAGTCACATGTTCATATACCGCAACTGGGAAGTCGAGAGCACAGGCAATCCGTTCGCTCACGCCATTCTCCGGGGATATGTGGACAATCACGGCACCAGCCATTCCAATTATCATTACGAGGACCTGGTTCATCTGTCAGACACCTTCAAGGAGAATCCCGGAATAGTCAATCCGGGGGTCATCGTGGACTGCAATCACTCCAATTCCGGAAAGAAATATCTGGAGCAGGGCCGTATCGCCAAGGAAATAATCCACAGTATGGACCACAACGATGCCATAAGATCCATGGTCAAGGGACTGATGATAGAGTCCTACATCGAGGACGGGGCACAGAAGTTTGGCGAGACAGTGTACGGGAAATCCATTACCGACCCATGTCTGGGATGGGAGAAGACAGAACGGCTGATCCTTGAGCTTGCCGATAGGCTGAAATGACTGTCTTGACGGCCCGTATAGGCACACGTCCGGAAATCACTTTGATAACGCTTGAAAAAGAATAAATGATAAATTCTGAATGATCATGCAGAACAACCATTCACCAAAGGAGCTGATGCTTGACCGTAAGCTGGACACGCTCCTGAACAGGATAATCGGGGAGAACAGTGAGCTCACGCAACTGCCTCTGACACTGCTGGACATGTTGATCAATGATGAGGAGATCCAGGAAATGCAGGACTTCGCCAACAATGTGGCGATATCCCGTCTGGGATTCAACGACCATGGGCCGGTACATATGAGGACCGTGTGCTACAATGCACTCAAGATGATGTACATCCTCCATACCCAGGGCATACAGACCAATCTCGAGAAAGAGGGACCGGGCTGCTTTGAGGACAGCATTCTGGCCGTGATGACGGCATCGTTCCTTCATGACATAGGAATGACGGTCAGCCGGCAGGACCACGAACTGTATTCGGGAATCATTGCCTTTTCAGTAGTTGACCGCATTCTGAAGGAACTGCTGCCGGACCCACATGACATGAGGAGACGCATCATTATCCGCTCAATGGTGCTGGAGGGCATCATCGGTCATATGGGTACCCATAAGGTCCATTCTATGGAGGCGGGTCTCATCCTTATTGCCGATGGCTGTGACATGACCAAGGGTCGCGCAAGAATCCCCATGGAAATCAACACCAGGCCTATGGTGGGGGATATCCACAAGTATTCGGCCAATGCCATAGATAAAGTCAGCATTACCGGAGGTGAAGAACGTCCTGTAAGAATAAAGGTGTTCATGTCGTCCGAGGTGGGGTTCTTCCAGGTCGAGGAGGTTCTCCTGCAGAAGATCATGGCCAGTCCGGTCAGGAATCTTGTCGAGCTGTATGCCGGCGTTGAGGGCATGGATATGAAAAGGTACCAATGAACGGGACAATGACAGATGACCTCTAAGCCTGGGGCTTAAAGGTCATCTTCTGTATTGATTAAGGGGTGCTTATTTCTTGAAATAACGGTTGTAGAGACCCTGGAAGCCAGCACCGTGGCGTGCCTCGTCCTTGGCCATCTCGTGAACGCTGTCGTGGATTGCATCGAGGTTGAGCTGCTTGGCGACTCTGGCAATGTCCATCTTGCCTGTGCAAGCACCCTGCTCGGCCATCATCCTCTTCTCGACATTGGTCCTGGTGTCCCAGACAACCTCACCGAGCATCTCGGCAAAACGGGCGGCGTGATCGGCCTCCTCATATGCATAGCGCTTGAAAGCCTCGGCAATCTCAGGGTAACCTTCACGGTCTGCCTGACGGCTCATGGCAATGTACATGCCTACTTCCGTGCACTCTCCGACAAAGTGGTCCTTGAGGCCCTGGCGTACGAAATCTCCATCGGCACCTTCAGGTATGGCATTGGCAATGCCAAGCTCATGCTCTGTTACAAACTGAAGACCCTTTTCTTCCTCCATCTTGTTGAACTTACTTCCCGGAACCTTGCATACCGGGCACTTCTCTGGTGCTGCATCACCTTCGTGAACATAACCGCAGACTGGGCAAACCCATTTAGCCATAATTCTATTCTTTAAAGTTGTTATTGTGTTTCCTGATGCAAAGGTAATGACGTTTGCCTGAATGGAACAACAAAAACCGGTATCCTGAAGGTAAATTTCGGTATGTCCAATAATTCCTTTCACGGTAATGCCGAAATATACCATTGAAAGCATATCTTTGCATCAGCAAATGACCGGTTCCCTGATTATGGAGACGCAAGACATCAAGAACATCTATAAAGCGGTATGCGAGACACCCAGTGGCACGGGCTTCTTCATAGACCACATGCCGGACTTCCTTTACAAGGGAGACATTGACGATGGGGTACCGCATGTCCATACCTTCTATGAGATACTGTGGTTCCAGGAAGGTACGGGAACGCATTTCGTCGATTTCCGGGAATACCCCATACGTCCCGGAACCATCTTTTTCCTCACACCCGGTCAGGTGCATCACTTTGACGGTAGTGCCGCCTACAGGGGACTGGCCATCAGGCTCTGCACGGATTTCATGAGGAGCCGGGGTGACGAAAGCGACCTCTTTGTCAAGTACGACCTGTTCCACACCTTTGACACCATACCGTACTATGTCATAGACAATGACACGGCTGTGCAACTCAATGCATTGGTGGACAGCATGGAGGAGGAACTGAAGACAGGCAAGGACATAGGGCACATTGATATGTTGCGCTCGTTGCTGAAGATTTTCCTGATCAAGGTTTACCGATACGGGAGCAAGGAGGGTGAACTCCAGCTGGACGGACTCAAGCCCGCACACAGGTTGTTCGTAGAGTTCCGCAGGATGCTGGAAAAGGACTATGCAACCAAGCATACGGTGCAGGAGTATGCCGATGGTCTGAATGTGTCTGTACGTACGTTGAACAAGTGTGTCAACGACTGTTCGGGACGTTCGCCCCTGACTTTCATAACCGGAAGGGTAATGCTTGAGGCCAAGCGTCAGGTCAGGTACAGTAATCTGATGATTAAGGAAATAGCATATAACCTGGGTTATGAGGATCCTTCGTATTTCGTGAAGCTGTTCAAACGGCAGACAGGAATGTTGCCATCGGACTTCCGTGAGATGGACGAGGTCCCGCATTGCATGGTCAGGACACAAGGCTGTATGACTGAAAAATGACAAATCAATATAATAATGGAATATGAAAGCAGGAGACAGGATTCCGGAAGTACTGGGAACGGACCAGTTCGGAAATGAAATCAAGAGCAGCGATTACCGCGGAAAGAAAATAGTCCTTTACAGTTACCCGAAAGCGAATACAAGCGGCTGTACTGCCGAGGCCTGCTCGCTTCAACAGCACAAAGCCGAGCTTGAGGCGGCCGGATACGCCATCATAGGCGTTTCCAGGGACAAGCAGGATGCCCAGGCAAAGTTTGCCGAAAAGTTCGGCCTGGAGTTTCCGCTTATCGCCGACACGTCCACCGGACTTCTGCAGGCGCTTGGCTGCTGGGGCGAGAAGGTCGCATGCGGCCATAAGACGGTGGGTACGCTCCGTACCACATATCTTGTAAACGAAGACGGAATAATCGAAAAGATATTCGCTCCGAAGGAAATCAAGACAAAGATCCATGCGGAGCAGATTCTTGACTACCTGAAGTCTGTATGAGAAAACTTGTATATATACTCCTTGCCGCCATTGCTTTTGCAGGCTGCGGCAACAACAGAAACATCCAAAAGACAACTTCTGAAGACGATATGCAGAACCACCTTGTCGGTGCCTTCGGTGAACAGAGGGAGCTAACCCCTGAAGAGATGGCAATGTTCCGTAAGTCAACTGCCGATGACAGTCTGGTCGTATATACTCCGCTGTCGGTGTCAACACAGGTCGTGGCCGGAATCAATTACAGGTTCTGGTGCCGCTTCGAGAATATCTCTGATGGCATCCGGAGCACAGGCACCGATGAATCGGACAAGTACGGCCATTGCTGGGTGACAGTCTTCAAACCTCTTCCAGGGCAGGGAGAACCGCGTGTTACAGCTATAGATAAGGAGACTCTGTAAAGTGCGGACAAGCATAAAAAGTGCAGTTACGGGTTACGGGTTACGCTTGAATCAGGACGAAATGTAAAATATTTTCAAGAAAGCGTGCCCGACTGTGGCAAAAATTGCCGAACCCCGCTCAGAAACCCTTCTAGGGCCGTTTTTTGCCTTAACTTAAGACCGGGTTCGATCATAACTTAAGACC
>JAZUEH010000076.1:0-19638 GCA_045640065.1 Bacteroidaceae bacterium | reverse complement strand
AGCAGAAATGCAGACAGTCTTTTCATTTTCCGTATCGGTTATTTACCCGGATACAAATGTAATACAAGAATTTGATTGTTATTTGGATACATTCATTATGTTTGCATCATATTTGATTCATTGCCTATAAGATATGAAACTTAATATCCTTATAAGAAGTTCAATCTTCATGCTTCTGGCCACTCCATTATTGAATACGGCTTCCACATCGGCACAGACACCCGACCCCAATTTCTTCATATATCTGGGATTCGGACAATCAAACATGCAAGGTAAGGGTGCCATAGAATCACGTGACAGGAATGTTGATGAAAGGTTCAGGAAACTGGTCGTTTACGACAATGACAAGTCCCTTATCGGAACATGGGTTACGGCAAAGCCACCTATTGTACGTCCTGATACAGGTCTGGGCCCTACCGACTATTTCGGGCGATATCTGGTGGACAAGTTACCCACCGACTACAGGATAGGTGTTGTAGTAGTTGCAGTTGACGGAGCATCGATCCAGGCATTCGATACCGATTCCGCCACAGCCGCATCATACATCACTCATGCAGACAGTTGGGTGGTCAATGCCGGTGCCTGCTATGACAATTATCCATACGGCAAAATGGTTGAGATGGCACGCATTGCACAGCAGTCTGGAGTAATCAAAGGCATTATCTTCCATCAGGGAGAGTCCGATGTCACCGGTGCCACCCAAGCATCAGCTGATCTCTGGTACCAACGCGTCACCAGAATCTACAGGAGCCTGCTTGAAGACCTGGATCTGAGTGCCGACAGTGTACCGTTCATTGCGGGAGAACCTCTGTATTCGGACCAGGGAGGTGTATGCGGCAGCGCAGTCCAATGGGTTGACAAACTGCCTGCATATATGAATAAGGAAATGGGAGCCGAGTGCTGTTACGTGGTTTCTGCAAAGACACTTGACGGCATGGACCAGTACCATTTCTCATCCACTTCATACCGCGTTTTGGGAAACAGATACGCCAAGGTTGCATTGGAGATCCTCCAGAATCAGGGAATGACAAAGGCTGAATCTCTGTCTGCAGAAGAAAAAGGACAACATATCTTCAATCTGAACGGCCAGAAGCTGGATGCTCCCCGACCGGGTATGAACATCATTGACGGCCGCAAGTATTACATGACATTCTAACTTTTATCTATTATAGGATACACACCAAAATCAACATCAAAATGAAAACCGGAAACATTCTGACCGGACTGGCAGTCATCATGTCACTGTCGGCCTGCAATGGAAACTCGTCACAGTATGAGTATCCGTTCCAGAATCCCAATCTCAAGATTGAGAAACGTGTTGAGAACCTTCTTTCACTACTCACACCCGAAGAAAAGGTGGGACTGATGATGAACGGTTCAATCTCTGTTGACAGTCTTGGCATCCCTGCCTACAACTGGTGGTCAGAGGCATGCCATGGCATCTGTATGAATGGAGCTACAGTATTTCCACAAGCCATTGCACTGGCCGCCACATTCGACGATGCCCAGCAATTCGAAATCTACACGGCTGTATCGGACGAGGCACGTGCACATTGGAACACCAGTGACCACAAGCAGTTCGGCAAGACCCGTGCAACTGGCGGTGCCTGGCATCAGGGACTTACGTTCTGGTGTCCGAACATCAACATCTTCCGTGATCCGCGCTGGGGCCGTGGACAGGAGACCAGCGGTGAGGACCCGTACCTGACAGGCAAGATGGGAACAGCATTGGTCAAGGGCATGCAGGGTGATAACCCCAAATACTACAAGACACATGCCTGCGCCAAGCATTACGCTGTCCACAGCGGACTTGAAGCCAACCGTCACCGTTTTGACGTGAGCGTATCAATGCGTGACCTCTGGGAAACATATCTGCCGGCATTCAAGACTCTGGTCACCGAAGCTGGAGTTCAGGAAGTCATGTGCGCATACAACCGCTACGAAGGCGAACCCTGCTGCGGAAGTGACCGTCTGCTCACCGACATTCTCCGCAACAAGTGGGGATACAAGGCACTGGTAGTATCGGACTGCGGAGCCATCAACAACTTCTACACCCGCGGCCAGCATGAGACTCATGCCGATGCCGAGGAAGCCAGCATCGACGGTGTCCTTTCAGGCTGTGACATTGAATGCGGCACAAGTTACAACGCACTTGTAAAGGCAATGGAAGACGGCAGGATAAGCGAAGCCGACATTGACGTTTCTCTGCGCCGCATTCTGCGTTCACGCATCGAACTTGGCATGTTTGATCCCGAAGAGATGGATCCATGGAAAGACCTTGGAGCCGATGACATAAGCAGCCCCGAGCATACCGCCCTTGCCCACAAGGCAGCCGACGAAGCTATGGTACTGCTCAAGAACCAGGGCAGCATCCTTCCCCTCAAGAAGGAAGGTCTGACCATAGCAGTAGTAGGTCCGAATGCCGATAACGTATCAATGCAGAACGGCAATTACAACGGAACCCCCACCCTCGAGCATCAGAAGTCAATTCTTCAGGCTATCCGTGAGAAGGCTCCTGAAGCAACCATAATCTACGACCGGGCCTGCGAACTGGCCGATGACTATCTGACGGTCAGCCATCTGGCAGACCTGAATGGCGGTCAGGGTCTCTATGCCGAATTCTTCAACAACCAGACCATGAGCGGCACTCCGGTCGCCAAGGGCTATTATGACGAAATCAACATGCGTACCATGGGTGACTACCGTTTCGCCGAAGGAGTTGAATTCACCAACTTCTCGGTACGCATGACAGGCAAGTTCGTGTCGGACTTCACCGGTGAACTGAGCTACTCGCTGCGCGGAAACGATACATGGAAGCTCACTGTCAACGGCAAGGTGATTGCCGAACAGCAGCAGCCGGTTCAGGGCCGTGGCGGTTTCGGACGCGGCATGCAGCAGAACCAGTCAATACAGGTCGTCAAGGGTCAGACCTACAACATCCAGCTTGACTACGCCAAGGGTGACGAAGGATCGGCATACCTGACATTCGATCTGAGCCAGCGCAAGCTCGCCGAATTCGAATCCGTAGCTGAAAAGGTAAAGGATGCCGATGTGATCATCATGGTTTCAGGTATCTCATCACGTCTTGAAGGAGAAGAGATGCGTGTCAACTACGAAGGTTTCTCAGGCGGTGACCGTACAAAGATCGAACTTCCAAAGGTCCAGTTGCGTCTTCTCGAGGCCATGTACAACACCGGCAAACCGGTCGTTCTGGTCAACTGCTCAGGCTCCGCTATCGGATTCGGTGATGTCGAGAACCAGTATCAGGCACTGCTTCAGGCATGGTATGGCGGTCAGGCCGGAGGTCTTGCCGTTGCCGACGTGCTGTTCGGCGACTACAATCCTGCAGGACGCCTGCCGGTAACCTTCTACAAGTCAACAGACCAGCTTCCGACCAACATAGAAGACTACAACATGTCTGACGGACTCACATACCGTTACTTCCAGGGCGAACCTCTGTACGCTTTCGGATACGGTCTCAGCTACACCACCTTCGAATATGGTGATGCCACTCTGTCAAAGAGCAGCATCAAGGCAGGCGGAAGCGTTGACATTACCGTTCCTGTCACCAATACAGGCAGCATTGACGGTGACGAAGTCGTTCAGGTATACATCAAGGCCCTGGACAATCCTGCAGCCCCCATCAAGGGACTTAAGGGATTCAAGCGTGTGAACATCGCAGCAGGCCAGACAGCCAGCGTGAAGATCACACTTGAGCCGAAGGCATTCGAATACTACGACGAGACAATTGACGAACTCGCAGCAATGCCGGGACGTTATCAGATTCTGTACGGTCCGTCATCACGCGACCAGGATCTCAAGTCGATTGACTTCACCGTGAAGTGATCCATACGGACTGTCCCCTGCCAATTGGGGACATCCTTTTGGAATTTGTCCAAGATAGCAGAAGGGTCAGCCATTTCCAGGCCGACCCTTCTCTATTGCCATTCCATATATCACATTACAGAATTTCCCAGATTCTGTCAATTTGTTGATTTACAATTCTCGTAGAAATACCTGAATACGCGGCGGGTGATGTATTCGCTGCCCATGTCATGACTGTGCCCGGGAAGATACAGCTGGTCAAAGTCCTTGCCTGCCTTGACAAGTGCATCAACGACCTGCAGGGTTGAAGCCGGATCCACATTGTCATCCATTTCGCCATTTATCAGGAACAGCTTTCCTTCAAGACGCCAGGCGTTGTCCACATTCGAGTTCTCGGCATACCATGGTCCGACAGGATAACCCATCCACTGTTCGTTCCACCACAGCTTGTCCATGCGGTTGTCATGACAGCCGCAAAGAGCACCCGCCACCTTGTAGAAGTCGCCGAAGAAAAGCAATGCCGACAATGCATTCTGACCTCCGGCCGAATATCCGTATATGCCCATCCTTGAAGTATCCATATACCTGTATTTCTTCTGCGCGGCTTTGATCCAGAGTTCACGGTCAGGGAAACCGGCATCCTTCAGATTCCTGTAACACACATCCTGGAACGATTTGGAACGGTTGTCAGTACCCATTCCGTCAATGGTCACCACTATGAACCCCATCTCGACCAGACGACTGAAACGCATGACAGGCCGGAACACCTTATCGACATGGGAATCGTGCGGTCCGGCATAGATGTATTCCACGACCGGATATTTCTTTGACGGATTGAAGTCCGATGGTCTGTAGATGGTTCCCCATATATCGGTGACACCGTCCCTGCCCTTGGCCGAGAACACTTCCGGACGGGTCCAGCCGGCCTTGAGCAGACGTGAGATGTCCGACTTGGCCAGTTCACATATCACGCTGCCGTCAGCGCTGCTTCTAAGAACCGATTCGTAAGGCAGATCCGGACGGGACCAGGTATCTGTGAAAACGGTATGTGAAGGGTTCATCTTCACCTCATGGAAACCGTTCGTCGGGGTCAGGTCACGAATGCCGCTTCCGTCAAGTGCTATTCTGATAAGATGCTTGTTGTACGGATCCTCACCAGGAATCGTAGGAAGTCCGTTGGCATAGAACCAGAGCACGCCTTCTTCAAGATCCCAGTCAACGAATTCACGCACATTCCATTCTCCGTGTGTAAGCTGGATGCTCCTGCCACTGGCCGGGTCAACAAGATACAGATGTCTCCAGTCATCACGTTCCGATGTCCAGAGCAGCCTGCCGTCCGGAAGGAAACGGCGATAGATGTTGTCCCACGAAATGAAGGTGCCACTGTGCTCGTTGATGACAATACGGGTGGTACCATCGGCCTGTACCGCTACCAGCTGATAGGTCTGATGCCCGCGCTGGTTGTATTCGAAAGTGAAGTATTCCGAATTGGCGGCCCAACGCCATTCGGTAATGGCATACTGGTTCATCCATGGGGTAAAGTCAAACTGCACCTGCGAAAGGCTCTCTGTCGAGAACAGTCCCAGCGTTGTCTGAGCTATGTCATCGCCGGGTTTGTCGTAATCGACCCATCGGATAATGGGCTGGACACGGTCACCAGGTCTGGAATCACGCAGAAGAATCTGTCGCGGACTGTGCTTCTGGACACGAACGCCTATGATCTTCTTCGAGTCGGGAGACCAGGAGTAATCGGTATATGGCCATTCCGGTGATCCGTCAAAAGAAAGCTGCGTGCGCTGTCCGCTCTCCACATTCCTTACCCAGACGTTGAATTCCCGGATGTAGCATTCCCATTTGCGGTCAGGCGAATTGGCGGTTTCCCCACGTCCGCTGAACGTACGCATGCCGCCCTGAAAAGCTCCCGGACCGGGGCCGCCCCACCCCCCGGAAAATCCGGAAGGACGGCGCATTCCGGCTGCATCGGCCGAATCGGATGGTACCGGAGTTCTTGTGCCGGCATTCACCCCGGTCAGTTCCACTCTGTAACAGTATGTGCTGTCGTCCCTGACCTGAGTGTAGTACATCACACTGTCACCGTCCCAGATCGGGGTGACTGTGCCGTAGACTGGCAGTTTCCTGTATTCTTCCACTACGGCACTTCTTTCCCATGCCTTGTCGAATTCCGTGTCCGATGCCTTGCACACCGCCCTTGCTGACGGTATTGATGCCAACACGAGAACGGCATAGAGTCTGGCTGTCATATTCATGGACGCTTTATTTGTCAATAAGCTTGGACATGTCGAAAATCATGCCGTTACCACCCTGGACTGTAGGCAGTACTCCATTCCATTTCTCAATGAAATCCTCGCGGACAATCATCTCGCTGAGCGAAGCTGAAATGGTGCGGTTATAGTAAGCTTCGGCATCGGCCTTAATCTTCATGGCTTCGGCCTCACCCTTGGCCTTTGCAATGGCAATCTGGGCGTTGGCCTCAGCCTCGGCCACCTGATTGCTGGCTTTCAGGGCATTCTGGATGGCCTGGTTCTTTGCCTCAATTGCGGCCGACAATGACTCGGGTGGAGTAATCTGTGATGTGAACTCGGACACTATGAAACCTTCGTTGCCGAGAGAATTGTCAAGCATGGCCCGTACCTCCGATTCGAACTTGCCGCGGTTGGCCATGAGTTCGTCCGATGTGTAGGTGTTGGCCGTGATTCTGTATGCATCGTAAATGCAGGTGCGCATATAGCCCAACTGTATGTCTGCAAGCGGCTTGCGGTATTTGTTGAATACGTAAGTAGCCTTGTCGCGGTTGAGCTGATAAGCCAGTACAGGATCCATGGTGAAGACTGCAGCATCCTTGGTCGTCACTGTAAACGGTTCATAGTCAACGCGCTGGATATATACAGGATAAGTGAACACCTTGGTTGTGATAGGGTTGTAGAACGTAAAGCCAGTAACTGGGGTGGCTACCAGCTCGCCCTGTTCTGTGACCGAGAATTTCTTGAACTTGATTCCCACTTCCGAATTGTCGACCATTGTGCAGCGGCATAGGAACAGACTTGCAAAAATGAACGTCACTACTATGACGATAAGTGCCTTGTATATCTTTTTCATATGTTTTGGTTTTATATATGACAAATATAGCCAGAATTCATATACTCACAAACATATGCGCGGTTTTTCATTTTGAACAGATTATTTGTTTACCTTTGTATAGATATATAGACCCGGAATGGAAAAAATCAATACGTTTTTCAGTGACTTGAGTTCCGTCCTGTGGGGATGGCCCATGATTATCCTGTTACTTGGCACGCACCTGTTTCTTACCATTCGCCTGAAATTTCCCCAGCGGTACATATTCAAGGCTATCCGTCTGTCGGTAAGCAAGGACAGGAACGCTACAGGAGATGTATCACAGTTCGGTGCCCTGACCACAGCCTTGGCTGCAACCATCGGCACAGGCAACATCGTTGGCGTTGGTACTGCCATAGCTCTTGGCGGCCCGGGTGCGGTATTCTGGTGCTGGCTGACTGGTGTATTCGGTATCGCCACGAAATACAGTGAAGGCCTCCTTGCAATCAAATATCGTGTCAAGGCGGAAGACGGAAGAATGTTAGGCGGACCGATGTATGCCCTGGAACACGGACTGGCAGACAACGCCAAAGGTGTGAAAAGGCATATATGGAAAGCGCTTGCCATTGCTTTTGCCCTGTTCACGGCCATTGCAGCCTTCGGCATAGGCAGTACGGTACAGGCCAATGCCATCACTACCATATGTTCCGAGACGTACAGTCTGAATCCTGCAATCATTGGCGGCATAACAACCATCCTTGCAGCCATTGTCGTGATAGGCGGAATCAGAAGCATAGCCAAGGTCTGCCAGATGCTGGTGCCATTCATGGCCATACTCTATATTCTGGGGTGCATAGTGATTCTTTTCATGAATGGGGAATATGTCATGCCGGCAATTTCGCTCATAGTCAGAAGTGCCTTCAATCCCACTGCGGCCGGCGGCGGTCTGGTGGGCGCGTCCATAATGCTGGCCGCACGCTATGGTATTGCACGTGGACTTTTTTCCAACGAATCAGGTCTTGGCTCAGCTCCACTTGTAGCAGCTGCGGCACAGACCAAGAACCCTGTACGTCAGGCTCTGGTGAGTTCCTCCGGCACATTCTGGGATACGGTGGTAATCTGCGCTCTGACCGGTATCGTACTGGTTTCCAGCATACTTGCCTTCCCTGACATAGATACGAGCAACGGAGGGATTCTCACCAAAATGGCCTTCTCTCAAATTCCATATGTGGGACAACCTATCCTTGTTTTCGGCTCTCTGACCTTTGCCTTCTCCACCATATTGGGATGGTGTTACTATGGCGAACGGGGGATGGAGTATCTGACACGTTCCAGAAAATGGTTCGTGGCCTATCGCATAGTGTTCCTTGCCACAGTATTCCTGGGCTCTGTCATCAGTCTCAACATAGTCTGGAACATTGCAGACTGTCTGAACGCACTGATGGCCGTTCCTAACCTCCTGTCACTTCTGTTTCTAAGCGGTGTGATTGTCCGCGAGACCAAAACCTACCTATGGGACAAGAATCTGGACAAGGAATGAAAATCCATATGTGCAACTACGTCAAAAAAATCATTGTCACTGTCAGAATCGTGACGATGCTGGTTGTATTCAGTGCCTTGCCAGCCAGTGTCTCTGCAACAGCCCCCGGGCAGTTTACCCTGAGCGGATACATTACCGATGCCAAAAGCGGTGAAACTCTCATAGGAGCCACACTGTATGATACCATAAGCGGGAGAGGAACCATCACCAACGAATACGGTTTTTTTTCGCTGTCACTGCCGCCAGGCAAGGCAAGTCTCACATGTGGCTATGTAGGATACCGTCACAGAAGCCTGGACCTGGTACTTGCAAGCGACACGACACTGAGAATCGCCCTTGAGGAGACGGCCGAACTGGGCGAAGTGACGATTGTCGGCAACCGTCTGGAGCTGGGAGTCCAAGGATCACAGATGAGCGCCATAGACCTTCCTGTCAAACAGATCAAAGCTGTCCCCGCAATGTTCGGCGAGGTTGATGTCCTGAAGGCCCTGCAGTTGCTCCCGGGAGTTCAAGGAGGGACTGAAGGCAGTGCCGGTCTGCTTGTGCGCGGTGGCAACCAGGACGAGAACCTGCTGCTTCTGGACGGCGTACCGCTGTACAACGTGAACCACATGTTCGGTCTGTTTTCGGCCTTCAATGCCGATGCCATCAAGAACGTGACCCTCTACAAGGGCAGTTTCCCTGCACGTTACTGCGGACGTCTGTCATCCATAGTCGATGTACGCATGAAGGACGGTGACCTGTACAGCTACCACGGCAATGTCTCAATAGGTTTCGTCTCATCCAAATTCAATCTTGAAGGACCTATTGTAAAAGGCAGGACATCATTCAACCTGTCTGCCAGACGCACCTACTCCGACCTTATCCTCAATTCCTCCATCAAGGCGGCACGGCTGCTGGACATGGAAGACAACAGTGACCGCATAGGCATGGGCTATTATTTCTATGACCTCAACCTGAAACTGACTCACATGTTCAGCGACAACGACCGTCTGTATGTGAGCTGGTACAACGGCGATGACGACATTTTCTTCCGTTACAGGACTAAGGACACATATATCAAGGAGAAGGACCGTCTGGGATGGAAATGGGGAAATACAGTTGCCGCAGTCCGATGGAACCACGTCATGAACAGCCGTCTGTTCATGGATCTGAGCGGCAACTACACCCAATATCGCCACCGCATGAAACTTGAAGTGGATTCGCGTGACACTCGCAACAATGAATCGGCATACGACCGTCTGGATATGAATTCCGGTATCTTCGACTGGACTTTAAGATCGGATTTCCACTGGTCGCCCGGCCCGGATCATGAGATCCGCTTCGGCGCATACGGAACCCGCCATCTCTTCCGTCCCGATGTACTTGCCGTCCGCGAGGATTACAGCGACACGGACACAATCTGGCACAACAGTCTGGAAGTCAGCCAGAAGGACACTCACGCGAACGAAATTCAGGCATATTTTGAAGACAACATGTCACTGGGTGACGTTGTAAAGGTCAATGCCGGAGTGAGCTATTCCATGTTCAACGTGAACTCACGCACCTACCATTCACTGGAGCCCAGGCTTAGCGGACGTGTTCTGCTGAGTGACCGTCTGTCACTCAAGGCCGGATATGCCTACATGACACAGTATATCCATCTGTTGTCAAACAACAGCATCAGCCTGCCTACAGACCTGTGGGTTCCGGCCACAGACCGTATAGCCCCCGAGCATTCACACCAGTTTGCTACCGGTGTTTTCTACAATCTTCCGCAAATTGCCGACTTTTCCGTTGAAGGTTATTACAAGATCATGGATAACCTGCTGGAATACAGGGAAGGGGCAAGTTATCTGGCCGGAACGACCGACTGGCAGAACAAGGTCGTCATGGGACGAGGATGGAGTTACGGCATTGAATTTCTTGTCCAGCGTTCATTCGGACGCCTGGACGGATGGGTGTCATACACCTGGGGCCATTCCCGACGTCAGTTTGACCGTCCTGGAATGGAGCTCAATGGTTCCAAGGCATTCGATGCCAAATATGACCGCCGCCATGATTTCAAGATAACGGGCAACTACCACTTCACCGACCATTTCGACCTGTCGGCTACCTGGATGTATGAGACAGGGGCCTGCAGCAGCCTCTACACCCAGTTCTATGAAACCAATCCGGTTACGGACAAGTATTACTACATAGGAGAGTTAGGATGGTACGGAGAACGCAACAGCTATCGTCTCAACCCATACCATCGGCTTGATCTGTCAATGAACTGGCATCGGCCGGCAAAACTCATTGAAGGAGGGACACATACGTTCAACATAAGCGTGTTCAATGTCTATAACCGCATGAATCCGTTCCTCGTATACGTTTATGAAGACGGGTATTATGATGTCGCATCTGACAACTACGTGGAAAACAGGACCCTGCGTCAGCTCACGCTTTTCCCCATCCTTCCGACATTCAGTTTCTCACTTTCATTCTGATTCCCATGATCAAACATTCCACAACAGCAGTTCTGATTCTGGCAGCAGTCCTATACGTTTCCTGCGAAAACGACATTGAATACAAGGGTGACGGCGGAGGCCATATGATGGTTGGCAATGCCTGATCCATAGCAGGAACACCGGTATCGGTCGAAGTCACACGTTCCCGTTTCTTCCTTGTCAGTCCTTCAAACCGCCACATTCTCTACGATGCCGATGTAACAATTGTACATAACGGAGAACAGCGGACATTGTCATATGACCCGGAACAGGAACTTTTCATTGATTCGGAGATTGTCCGTGAAGGCGATTCTGTCAGTGTAGTCGTCAGCCACAGCAACTACGGCAAGGCAACGGCCAATGACATGGTCCCATATCTGTCATCAGTAACGGTTGAAGACTCACATGTCTCGTCTGACAGCCTTTGGACGATCAGCCTGTCCATTAACCGCAACCACTCCGAACCTGATGACGTCAATACGCACTGTTACCGTCTGAACCTGAATGCTTTTGCCAATATCATTCTGTCCCAGCAGTCCGATGACACGGGCGGATACGAAAATGAGCCTGACACTATTTCTTACTGGCTGGATATCCGCATTCCACGTCCGACAGCAATCAAACTTGGCATGGCCAGCAATTTCGACTACATTGAAGATTTTGGCGATGCCGGCGATTATGTATTCTCATCCGGCAATCTGCTGTTCACAGACGAACTGTTTTCAGATGGCGACCGTCTCGATTTCATCATCCCCATGCCACATGCTGAAGAATACGATTATTCCTATTGGGGGTGGAATCCGGATATTCTCGATTACATCTGTAACATAACGTTTGAAACACTGACGGAACAGAGCTACCGTTATATCAAATCCGTGGAAGATTATGACGGCAACGATTTCGACATCTTTCAGGAACCGATAACCATAATGGGCAACTTTGACGGAGCTTTGGGAGCACTCTATTCAAGTTCGGCCCAGACAATGACAATAGAACAGTGAATATGACATCAGACGGAAAACTGCTTACCGTTTATCAGGCATCGGCCGGATCAGGAAAGACCTTCACTCTTGCCTGCAGGTATATAACTCTTCTTGTCGTGAATCCCACAGTCTACAAACGCAGCCTTGCCGTCACTTTCACCAACAAGGCCACTGCCGAGATGAAGGAGCGCATACTCTCACAACTATACGGCATATCGCATGGTCTTGAATCTTCAGAGAAATATCTGAAGAACATCCGTGAGGCCATAGGCAGCATGTTTGATGACGAAACCATACGGATGCGCTGCGGACAGGCACTTGACATGATACTGCAGGATTACGGACATTTCAGAGTAGAGACAATTGACAGCTTTTTCCAGAGCATACTGCGCGGTCTTGCCCGTGAGCTTCAGCTCGGCGGCAATCTGAACATTGAACTTGACACTGAAACTGCCATAAGCGATGCTGTTGACACATTCCTGCAGAACCTGAAACCGAATTCCAAGGAAGGACAGAGCGTAATCCGCTTCATAGAAGAAAACATGTCCGATGACAGGAACTGGTCAATCGAGGACAAGCTCAAGAAATTCTCCAGACAGCTGTTTGACGAAATATTCATGGAGCACAGACACCTCCTTGACCAGGTAATGGAAAAGCGCGATGCAATGGAAAACTACCGCAAGTCCATAATCAGGGACATTGATTCCCGTATGGATGTTCTTCATGAGAGATGCCGGGAGCTTGGCCAGCGGTTGCAGCAGGCATCGGCCTCTATGCCTGTCAGGATCCAGCACTATCTGAGAGACCTCATAGACGCCATTACCCTGGGGACTTTCATTGACAGGAATGCTCCAGGAACCACAATAACAAGCTGCATCAGCAACTCTGACAAGTGCTTTGACAAGAAACCGCTTTCACAGAACCCGGCGGCATCGGGCATGGCTCAGGAACTTATTGTTCCATTGCTGAAACAGGCATTAGACCTTTATGGAGAAACACGCAGGACCGCCAATACCGGAAAATGCGCACTAAGGTATCTTCACGAAATGGGTCTTCTGCTGGACATCAGACGCGAGATAAACCGTCAGAGCCGTGAGAACGGACGGTTCCTGCTTGCTGACACGGCCAATCTGCTGAGTCTTGTTAAAGACGGAGACACATCGTTCGTGTTCGAGAAAACAGGAAGTTTCACAAGCCATATGATGATTGACGAATTTCAGGACACGTCAAGACTTCAGTGGAATAACCTGTGCATACTGCTGCGCGAATGTCTATCCCAGAACCACAGTTGTCTCCTGGTAGGTGATGTCAAGCAGTCAATATACCGTTGGCGTGGAAGCGACTGGAACATTTTCAACAAAGGAGTCAGACAGGAGCTGGGCTTATTCGGTTATGATCCCAAACCGCTCAGCACAAACAGACGAAGCCTGCCCAACATCATCAGATTCAACAACAGCATTTTCCCATGTGCGGTTAACCTGCTGTCCGATGCATATGGACGACAGTTCGGCAAGGATCATCCTGACCTCAAGACGGCATACGAACGCGTTCATCAGGAAACCGACAATGACTCAAATACAGGAAGTGTACATGCAGTTTTCGGCGTACCGGAAATGCCGGAATGGAAAGATCCCGTACCGGCCATGGTCGAAGCCGAACTTGACAGGCTCACCGCAGCGGGAGTTGAAGAAAGTGACATAACAATCCTCTGCCGCACAGGAAAGGACATAAGGACACTTGCTGACTATTTCACACATGAATGCCTGAAATACAAGGTGACATCGGCCGAAGCCTTTACACTTGGCGCATCATTCTCAGTAAGGATCATGGTCAACACAATGCGTTGGCTTACGGATAACGACGACAGGCTTTCTCTGGCCCAGGCTGTCTGGGAATGGAAGCATTACGTTCTCAAGTCAGAATGTACCATGCAGGATATTCTGATGCAGGATATTCTGAAACAGGTACCCGAATACATCAGCACACATTCCGGTTATCTGAAAGGACTGAACCTGTTTGAACTTGGCAACCGTCTGTATCAGGAATACGGACTTGACAAAGCGTCCGGACAGGATGCATATACAATGTGTTTCCTTGACCAGCTCAGGCATTTCTCCAACCATGCTCCAGCTGATCCTGCATCATTCTGCAAATTCTGGGATCTGAAACTGTCGGGCAAGTCAATTCCACCTGCCAGACAGAACGGCATCATGCTCATGACCATTCACAAGTCCAAAGGTCTGGAATTCCATTCTGTCATTATCCCCTACTGTAACTGGCAGATGGTGGAGAACAGTACCGCATTCAAGCAAAAGCAGATCTGGATAAGTCCCCGGATTCATCCATTCGATTCAATGCCGCTACTCCCCGTCGAGTTCAAAGCCGACCTTGAGGAATCATTCTTCATCAATGACTACATGACTGAGGCAGGATTGCAGGTGGTTGACAATCTTAATCTGCTTTATGTGGCATTCACCAGACCCAAATGCAATCTGAGTATCATCGGTGTGGAAAAGCCACAAAGCAAACAGGACGGCAAAGAAGCCACGGAACCGAAGCCGTTGTCGGTAACAGCCCGCAACATTGTCCTTGGTGCCATGCGTATGGCAGAAATGATCGATTCCAAGCAGGAAGAATGGACAACAGGAACAATAGTCGGATCCGGTTCCGGTCAGGAAAAGGAGATGACAGGCAATCCGTTCGATGAGCCGGAAACGCCGGTCTCAGTGCATATGCTCAGCTGCGGAATGCAGACAAGGTTTAAACAGTCAATCCAATCCGAGCGTTTCATCCACGAAACCGGAGAGGATTCCGAGAGCAGCCGGCAGGACCGTTTCATAGAAACCGGAAAACTTATGCATGCACTGTTCTCAAAACTTGAAACAGCAGACCAGATTGACCGTGAAGTCGATGCATTATTGTCTGACGGCCTCATAGACAGCCCCATGAAGGCCGATGAGTTGAAGACCGGAATACGGAAATATCTTGATACCCCCAAGGTCATGGACTGGTTCAGCGGACGTTACCGTCTGTTCAATGAGACAGCAGTACTCTTCCGTGAAAACGGAATCATGCAGAACCGCCGTCCCGACAGAGTCATGACCGAAGGCCGCCATGCCATTGTGGTTGACTTCAAGTTCGGAAACGAAAAGGAGGAGCACCTGTACCAGGTAAGGGAATACGCCGGACTGCTGAAGAAAATGGGATACTCACCCGTAGAGGCATACATCTGGTATGTTTATCAGAATGAAATTGTTGACGCTTTAAAGAAATGATATCATGGAACATTTCCTTGAATTTGCAGCACGCGATCTGTTTGAGCATTTTCTTGACAGTGAAACAGGTCTTTCCGACATAACGGTTGTCTTTCCGAACCGCCGAGCCAGACTGTTCTTTGACGAATATCTTTCACGCTGTGCAGACGTTCCTGTCTGGTCTCCAAGATATGTGACCATAGAAGAACTGTTCCAGTCGCAGTCATCTCTGCGGGTTGCAGACCATCTGCAGCTGGTATCACTGCTCTACAGGGCCTATGTCCAGGTAACACATACCGATGAATCGCTTGACAGTTTCTGGTCATGGGGCGAACTGCTGCTGGCCGATTTCGAAGACATTGACCGCAACATGGCCGATGCAGGCAATCTTTTCCGTCTGCTCAGCGAACAGAAGGAGATGGACACGGACCATACATTCCTGACTCAGGAACAGGCAGATGCCATCCATGAGTTCTTTGCGGGCCTGAAAAATGCAAGACAGACCAAAATCAGACAGGAATACATGTCAGTCTGGGCATCACTTGGGAAAATTTACGAAGTGTTCCGCAACATGTTGCTGGGAATGGGACTCGCATACGATGGTCTGCTGCAACGACAGGTAGCCGAATGCCTTGATGCCGGCAATTTCACATCACGCCAGTATGCGTTTATAGGCTTCAACGGTCTTGATACGGCAGAAAAGTGTCTGTTCCAGGTTCTGGATCAGGCCGGAAAGGCAATATTCTATTGGGATTATGACATTGCATACACAAATGATCCCAATCATGAATCCGGGCTCTGGCTTCGGGAAAATCTAAAGCTTTTCAGAAACAGACTGCCTGAAAGACTCTTTGACCAGCTGTCAAAGGAAAAGAACATTACTGTCATTCAGGCAAAGACCGATTCCGGTCAGGCCGCATACATACCTGAATGGATAAAAGGATTAGGATGCAGACCTGACAGGAACTGCGCCATAGTGCTGGCAGACAATGCTCTACTGCAGTCTGTGCTCCATTCCATTCCACCAGGAAGTACAGAAGCCATAAACGTCACCATGGGTTACCCTCTCACAGCCACCCCAGTCTTCAATCTGACAATGTCGCTCATTGACATGCAAATGTCAGCCATGAAGAATTCAGGTCGCACGAAACTGGAACAGATATGCAGAGTGCTTGACAGTCCAATGCTGGAAGCAGTCGTTCCTGAAGTTCCGGCTGTTCGGGCCAGGCTGGTACAGGATAAGGTGTTTTATGCGAACCTGGATATGATTGCACAACTTTCACAGAGTGAACTGCTGAAGAATGTATTCCGACTCTGCAACAACAGCATGGAACTCATGGACTGGCTTCTGGAACTGCTTTCGGCACTTACTCCGGCAATTACTGACAATCCTGATGACAGCATGTTCAAACCGCTCAATCAGGAATCACTGTACCGTGTCTATACCTGTGTGTCAAGACTGCGCAGTCTCACCATTGACGGAAGTATGGAAATAGGTACTGACACCCTATGCCGCCTGCTTTCCCGTCTTCTGCAGGGAATGAGCGTCCCATTCCACGGAGAACCGGTAGTAGGAATGCAGGTTATGGGACTTATTGAAACCAGGAACCTTGATTTTGAGAACATACTGCTGCTATCCGCAACTGAAGGTTCACTACCCGGGCGCAGCAACCAGCAGTCTTTCATACCATATAATCTGCGTGTAGCTTTCGGTCTGACCACCATGAAACAGAAAAGTGCCGTGGCGGCCTACAACTTCCATCACCTTCTGCAAAGAGCGCACAATGTCACCATGATATGGAATGGTGATCCGGATTCAACAAGCCAAGGCAGCGGTCAGATGTCCCGATACCTGCTGCAGCTGATGGTATCCGGCCGCAGAATCAACAGAATCAGCCTTCAGCCCGGCCTTGAAGGAACAGACCAGGCTATACCACAGTTCACCAAATCACAGGAAGTGATGAACAGGATGGCTCAACGATATGACATTCTGACCAATCCAAAGGCACAGTTCCTGTCACCATCGGCCCTCAACTGCTATATGGAATGCGGAGTCAAATTCTGGTTCCAGTACGTTGCAGGGCTGAAGGAACGGGACGAAGTACAGGATGACATTGACAGCAGACTGTTCGGTACGCTGTTCCATGAAAGCGCGCAGCTTGCGTATGACAGCATGGCGGAAGCTGGCAAGGGGTCAATAAGCAAGGATGCCATTGACGACATTCTCAAGGACAGGAAACGGCTTGAGGGATTTGTTCAGAAAGCATTTGATATCAAACTGTTCAACGCAGACAAATCAGGACGTCATGTTGAACTGGAAGACTACAGTGGCATTCAGACCATGAACTATGAAGTCATTCTCCGTTACCTGACACAGGTTCTGCGTCTTGACAGGGATCACTACGCTCCATTCCAATACATTGGAAGTGAATCAGACGGATTCAGTGAATCAGTTGATATACCCTGCTCTGCTATGCGACAGGGAAAAGTCAAGGTCAGTCTTTGCGGATACATCGACCGGATAGACTGCAAAGATGGTATTTTCCGCATTGTGGATTACAAGACAGGAAAAGAGAAGAAGGTTCCAGGGAATGTTGAAGAACTGTTCGTTCATGGTAAATCAGACCGTAACACACACGTATTCCAGACATTCTATTATGCCATGCTGGCAAGCGGTCACAAGTCGTTACGTGAATGCCGTCTGGCACCAGTACTGCTGTACGTACGTAACACATCCAAGCCAAAGGCCGATGTCCTGTACATGAAAATGGGCAACAAGCCGGTACAGGACTTCTCCACAGACCAACTGCCGACATTCCGGGAGAAACTGATGGAACTCATCAGGGAACTGTTCGATCCCGAAGTTCCATTTGCCATGACCGCCGATAAGAAAAGCTGCGAACAATGTGCATACAGGACTCTATGCAAAGGACAATGACGGCACCGTACGACCGGGCATGATTCAGAAGGAATCAAACGAAAAAGGAACCAGGTCCCTTGCACTTGAGAATTTCAGTATTTTCTCCCTGCCTGCCATAATCACAGACATGCAGGTACCTTTTTCCTCAAATTCGAGCATTACCTGACGACATGCCGCGCATGGGGAAACCGGATCAGCCACCTGCTCGCCATGATGACATGCAGCAATTGCAATTGATTCCAGTCTTGCTGTCCCACAATGTGCATGGGCATAGAACATCGCCGTCCGTTCAGCGCAGAGTCCTGAAGGATAAGCTGCATTTTCCTGATTTGCACCCGTGAAAACCCGCCCATCGTTCAGACGGACAGCTGCACCCACATTGAATTCTGAATATGGTGCATAGGAAAGACCCGTAGCGTCCAATGCCTCACTGATCAGCTTGCGATCAGCTTCCTGCATTTCATCGACCGACTTAAATTCCTGATATTCAATCGTAATCTGTTTTTTCATAATTACCTGTCAATTTCTCCAATCACAAATATATACGATTTAGGCAGATAACATACTATCAGCAGTTCCATTTTTCATCCATTTATATTTGGTAATAGTAAAACCTTATACTATATTTGCGCCAACTTATTAGTAAACATTTATACTATAATATCGGATACAAATGCAAAAGGACATTTTTGAGAAGATCAGAGAATCTTCAGGAGGCCCTATCGGCCAGTACAGAAGCAAGGCAGACGGATATTTCGCCTTCCCGAAACTGGAAGGCGAACTGGGCCCGAACATGCGTTTCAACGGACAGGACGTATTGTGCTGGAGTCTAAACAACTATCTGGGACTTGCCAACCATCCGGAAATCAGGAAGACCGATGCTGAAGCCGCAGCACGCTGGGGCATGGCCTACCCGATGGGAAGCCGCATGATGACGGGACAGACAGCACTTCACGAGGAGCTGGAAAGACGTCTGGCCGCATTCGAAAAGAAGGAAGCGGCTTTTCTGTTCAACTTCGGTTATCAGGGAATCATCTCGACAATCGACTCACTTGTGGGCCGTCATGACATAATTGTATATGATGCCGAATGCCATGCGTGTCTGTTGGACGGAATCAGACTTCACATAGGCGACAAGTTCAAGTTCCGCCACAATGACGCGAAGGACTGCGACCGCGTACTTGCCAGAGCCAGCGCACTTGCCGACGAGAAGGGTGGCGGTATCCTGGTCATTACCGAAGGCGTTTTCGGAATGACCGGTGCATTGGGTATTCTTGACGAGATTGTTGCTCTGAAAAAGAAATACAATTTCAGGTTCATGATTGACGATGCACACGGATTCGGAGTCATGGGTCCCCACGGACGCGGAACATCGGAACATTACGGAGTCATGGATGGTGTCGACATCTATATAGGCGCATACGCGAAGGCAATGGCCACCATTGGCGGTTTCGTTGCCAGCGAGAAGGACATAATCACATACCTGCGCTACAACATGCGTTCACAGATGTATGCCAAGGCGCTGCCAATGCCAATTGTCGAGGGCTGCCTGAAGCGTCTGGAAATCATTGAC
>JAZUEH010000075.1:0-7414 GCA_045640065.1 Bacteroidaceae bacterium | reverse complement strand
AATGGCTAAAATGAAAATGCTCTTCGAGCTTAAAATGGCTGGCGCGGTGTTCCCATGCTATGCTTGTATCGTCCTCCAGACGAATGCTATAGAATAAGATGGCGCTACTAAACGCTAACGCTACTAAACGGCTTCGCCTACTAAACGATGCTACGCATCTACTAAACGCCCTGCGGGCTACGCAAAAGCAAACGATAACGCGGACGCAGAAGGGCTGTGCTATCAAACGAAGGCTTGTTATTCCGCTACAAACTTAGAGCCTACGAAATGGCAAATGGCAAATAGCAAATGGCTAATAGCAAATGGCTAATAGCTAATGGCTAATAGCAAATGGCTAATGGCAAATGGCTAATGTCTAATGGCTGAATACTACGGATTCTTTAGTCCGAGGGATTTATTCTTCGGGGGATCTCATGATGTCGGTGGCATTCAGTTCTTCGTCGGTTTCGTAGAGGTTGATGCTGTATATGTCGCAGATTTTCTTGGTGATGACTTCCTGGAGGTGTTCGTCGGCTGCATCAATCTTTGCTTTTTCACGCTTTGCTGCTTCGGGGTCACTTTCTTCCATTTCCCTGAGTTGTTTCCTGAATTCGTTCATCTGTGTCTCGAACGCTACCTTGTCGATGCTGAGGGAATCGAGTACCTCTGCCTGTTCAATGGTCTGTGCGTACTGGTTGATGAGTGCGGCGGCCTTGTCTCCCACATGCTCGTATTTCCTGCTCTTGCATGAAGTGACGGTGAGTACTGCTGCTATGGCGAACAATGATATGAAGATATACTTTTTCATCGGTGATGGTTTGGTTTCCTTTTGGTTGGTGTCATTCGATTCCGAACAGTACCTTGAGTCCTCCGTCAACTCCGCTGAATCCCATGAATGCCATGGCGAGCAGACTTGCCGTGATGAGTGCTATTGGCATTCCCTGCATGGCCTTGGGAACCTTTGCGAACTGGAGTTGCTCTCGCAGTCCGGCAAAGACGATCATGGCGAGGGCAAAGCCGAGTGCCGTACTGACGGCATAGACAATTCCTGAAAGTAGGCTGAAGTCCAGTCCCTGACTGTCGTACTGGTTGCTTGCTACCTGTATGGCTACACCCAGTATGCAGCAGTTGGTGGTTATGAGGGGCAGGAACACTCCGAGTGCCTGATAGAGAGAAGGGCTGACTTTCTTCAGTATGATTTCCACCATCTGTACCAGGGCAGCAATCACGAGTATGAATGCAATGGTCTGGAGGTACTGCAGTCCGTTTGGTTCGAGTACATACACCTGTATGAGGTATGTGACGATGGTAGAGAGGGTGAGGACGAACGTCACGGCAGCTCCCATACCGGCAGCGGTGTTGATTTTCTTCGAAACTCCGAGGAACGGACAGATGCCGAGGAATTGTGACAGTATGACGTTGTTTACGAATATTGCTGTTATGAAAATGAGTATGTATGCCATATCTATGAGTATCTATGAGCCGTTTTTACTGTTTCTTTATCTTGTTGACGATGGCTATCAGGTAGCCGAGGGTGAGGAACGCTCCCGGAGCCAGTACGAACATCAGCATCCCGTATTTTTCTCCCCAGAGAGTAATGCCGAATACGGCACCAGTGCCGAGTAGTTCCCTTACCGAACCGAGCAAGGTGAGTGCGAGCGTAAATCCGATACCGATACCTATGCCGTCGAAGATGCTTGCCACGGGTCCGTTCTTTGCAGCAAAGGCTTCTGCCCGTCCGAGGATGATGCAGTTGACCACGATGAGCGGGATGAACAGTCCGAGGGTGTTATATATAGTCGGTACGAAAGCCTGCATCAGCATCTGAAGTATGGACACGAGTGAGGCAATCACCACTATGTAGCACGGTATGCGTACCATGTCGGGTACGAGATTCTTTATCAGCGAAATGATGAAATTGCTGAGGATGAGTACGAACATCGTAGCCAGTCCCATTGACATGCCGTTTACGGCGCTGGTGGTGGTGGCGAGGGTAGGGCACATACCCAGCAGGAGAACGAACGTAGGGTTCTCCTTGACTATGCCGTTGAAGAGTATTTTCAGATTGTTCATTTCCTTCCTCCTTTCTGTGATGTGGCAGACGTGCTGCCGTCGGTTCCGTTCTCTGCGAACAACTTGTCGTAAGCTGCCTGTACTGCTCTCAGGAATGCCTTTGAAGTGATGGTGGACGCCGTGATGGCATCGATGTCGCCCTCTCCGCCCTTGGTCACACCCATGCGTGAGGTTGACGGATTCAGTCCTATGATGCATCCTTTCTGTCCCTCCTGGAACCATTCACCGGCTTTCTCCCCGAGTCCCGGAGTCTCCGATGTCTCAAGGATGCTGTATCCGAGGATGGTACCTTCAGGGTCGAACCCAACGAGGATCCTGAGCGGTCCGCCGAAGCCGTTCTGCGTACTTTCCACGGCGGTACCATGGTCTGTCCTGTGAATCACGAATCCTTCGTCTTCATAGTCTTCCACCGTAAGACTTTCGTCCGCGTTCACTTTCAGGACCTTCCTTATACTGCCAGCAAGTGCTTCTGCCTTCATCTTGCTGATATGCTCCTGCGTAGCCTTGTTTACAGCGGCAAGTGTTCCGCCTGCCACGATGCTGACGGTGGTAAGCACCAGTATCATGTTTGTCAGTGATGACTTGAGTTTCTTCATTTTCCGACTACCTCCCCGAATCTTCTTGGCTTGCAATAGTTGTTGATCAATGGTGTGAATGCATTCATGATGAGGATTGCAAACGACATACCCTCAGGATAGGCCCCCCACGTGCGTATTACCACGGTAAGGAAACCTATGGCGATGCCGTAAATAACCTGTCCCTTCCTTGTCATTGGGCTTGTCACATAGTCCGTAGCCATGAAAATGGCTCCGAGCAGCAGACCACCGGAGAGCAGGTGTTCTGCCGGACCGGCATACATCGGGTCAGCCATGTGGAGCAGTCCCGTGAATACCGCTACCGTAGCCAGTATGGATACCGGAATGTGCCATGTTATGATTTTGTTGGCAATCAGGAATATGAATCCCAGGATGAGTGCCAGTGCGCATACCTCACCGAGACACCCCGACCCCATAGGACCGGCTCCGTAAATGGTATGGCCCGTATTGCCGATGAACATGTCCAGCGTGTCAGGCAACCCTTTCAGTACGTCTGCATTTCCTGTCTTCACGGCCTCTTTCATCAGAGCCAGCGGAGTAGCCCCGCTTACAGCGTCAACGGCAGCGAATCCCTGGCAGGCTACAGGCCAGTCAGTCATCTGTGCAGGAAACGAGATGAGAAGGAAGGCACGTGAGGCAAGTGCGGGATTGAACAGGTTGCATCCCAGACCACCGAAGGTCATCTTCACCACACCGATGGCGAACAGCGCACCGATGATGACGATCCACAGGGGAATGCCCGACGGTAGGTTGAATGCAAGCAGGATACCCGTAAGTATGGCTGAACCGTCGGTCACGGACGGTTTCGGATTCCTGAACAGATATTTGTTTATTGCCCATTCGATGAATACGCATGAGGCAACAGACACGGCGGTAACCGCAACGGCACCGAGACCGAAGAACACAAACGAGCTTATCATTGCCGGAACGAGGGCAAGGCACACTCCGTACATGTTCTTCCTCACGGAATCATCTCCGTGGACGTGCGGTGATAATGATAAAGTCAGTTTCATATCTTTTATTTGGCATTTCTGTTTTTGATAATCCCCGTCACCGTACTCTTTCCCATTCTTACATAGTCAAGCAGAGGACGGTTTGACGGACAGGTAAACTGGCACGAGCCACATTCGATGCACGAAACGACACCTTCGGTCTCGAGGCGGTCCCACATCTTCAGTTCGGCACAGGCGCTGAGCAAGTATGGTTCGAGTCCCATCGGGCAAGCCTCGATACACTTTCCGCAGCGTATGCACGGTTCGGCTTCTCCCCTCATGGCTTCCTTACTGTCGAGCAGGAGTATTCCCGACGAACCCTTGCATACCGGCACGTCGGTATTGACCAATGCCTTTCCCATCATCGGACCTCCGCCTATGACCTTGCCCGTGTCTTCGGGCATACCGCCGCAGGCATCGATGAGCATACTCATGGGAGTACCGATACGGGTGAGGAAATTGCCCGGATTGGCAAGGTTCTTTCCTGTCACCGTCACTACACGCTCAAACAGGGGCTTGTTCTTCATGACAGCCTCATATACGGCAAAGGCCGTACTGACATTCTGTATTACCGCACCCACGCTTACCGGAAGGGCTGGCGGTGCTGCAACCTGACGGCCCACGACCGCGTCGATAAGCTGTTTCTCGCTTCCCTGCGGATATTTCACCTTCAGCGGAACTACCTCTATCCCAGGGTATGCCTTGGCCTTCCTGGTCATGAGTTCTATGGCATCCTTCTTGTTGTTCTCGATGGCAACGAAACCCTTATCTACACCTACAGCCTTCATCAGCAATGTCACCCCCACGAGAATCTCGTCGGCATGTTCAAGCATCATCCTGTGGTCGGCAGTAAGGTATGGCTCACACTCCACACCGTTGATGATGATCCATTCGGGCTTGCACCCTTCGGGCGGAGTCAGTTTCACGTGACACGGAAAACAAGCGCCTCCCATACCCACGATACCTGCATCCCTTATCCTGTCCACGATATCCTTGCCGGTAAGTTCCTTTCTGTCGTTCAGGGTGACGAGGTCGCTGGTCCTGTCAATGCCGTCCATCCATTCATCACCCTCCACATTAATATATATGGCAGGTTTGGCATAGCCGCCTGCATCAATCACCGAATCAATCTTCTGTACTGTTCCCGACACCGAGGAGAATATCCTTGCGGAAACAAATCCAGCAGCTTCGGCAATCAACTGTCCCGTCTTCACCGTGTCGCCTTTCTGTACGACAGCCTTTGCCGGTGCTCCTATGTGCTGACTGAGCGGAAACACCGCTGTCTTCGGCAGTTCGGCAACCCTGATAGGTACGCCGGCCGTAATCTTGTTTTCAGCGGGATGAATACCGCCTATACTGAATGTCTTCATGCTCCTGACAGTCCTTTCTTTTATTTATTCAACTTTCGCAAATTTTCAACTTACTCAGTTTTAGGAGTTTAGTAGTTTTGGAGTTAAGCTTTTTAATGCCATTAGCCGTTTGCCATCAGCTTTTCAGCGATTACTTTCTCTATCAATCTTTGATGTCGCAAGCGAAGATACTCAATCTTCGCCCTACTTAACTACAGTCTCCTGACTACTATTCTACTAAAAGTGAAGCCCAGCGAAACTTGTATTATTTATCATTCTCTACGGTATCGTTCCCAACTTCCTTTGCCGTACTGGCGGCATTGCTGCCGAAGAGGGAGATGCATCCCTTCGGGCACGACTCCTCGCACGACCTGCACAACGTACATCTTGCAGCGTCGATATAAGCCAGGTTGCCTTCGATTGTAACGGCATCGCTTCCGCACGCTTTCTGACACTTGCCGCATCCGATGCAGGCAACGCTGCAGACTTTCATCGCCTTGGCACCCTTGTCCTTGTTCATGCACCTTACCACCATGCCCGTCCCGTCAGCACTCATTTCACGGAGTTCGATGATGCCTCGCGGACAAGCCTTCATGCACGAACCGCATCCTCCGCACTTGTCCGTGTCAACTTCGGGCAGTCCGGTTTCCTTGTTCATGGTGATGGCACCGAACTGACAAGCATCCACGCAGTCTCCGCATCCGAGGCATCCGTACTGGCACAGGGTTTCGCCCTGACCAGCAGAATGTGCTATCCTGCAGTTCCATGCACCGTCGTACTTCACGACATGCTGCCTATTTTCACAGCTGCCGTTGCAGCGGACCACAGCCACCTTCGGATTACTGAATGACGCTTCGATTCCAAGTATCCCTGCAATCCTGTCCATGCATTCGTTGCCGCCCACGGGACAGGACAGTCCTTCCAGACTTCCTCCGTCTGCAGCCTTCACGCATGCAGCAGCCATTCCGCTGCATCCCGGAAAACCACATCCGCCGCAGTTTGTACCGGGCAATGCCTCGCATACACGTCCGATACGCAGGTCTTCCTCCACTGCAAACCGTTTGGCAACAACGAAAAGCACAAGGGCTGAAATCAGTCCTATAGCACCAAGCACGCCCACAGCGATAAGAATTACTTCTACCATAGATTCTTTTTTATATACCTTATTGTTTATACTATACCTTGATACTGAACACAAACCTCCTTGAAAGCCTGACCCTCATCGCGTACAGCAAGAGATACCAGGCAACCAATACGGCCAGAGCCATCCCGATGCCGGTCAGTTCGCTTTTCCCCATCAATACCGTTGCTGCCACGAACGCAGCCACCAACAATATCTGCGGGACAACGAAGGCGAGCAGTATTGCATCCCTTCCCATTTCGGCAGAACCGCAGACAGTCACTTCGTCACCTACCTTCAGCCGGTCATAGCGGCTTGCGCTGCCCAGACCGCCGAATTTCACCTCCACGACCTTCTCCTTGCTTTCAGAAGACTGGCACAGAGACCTGGCAGAACATCCCGAACAGGCAGACGTCTGACTGATGCGTACCTTGATGCAGTTTCCGCTGATGCTCTCTATCCTGCCTTTATGCTCTATCATGTCTTTCATACCGCAAAGATAGTAAAAAAGAATGACCGACAAAGAGCCAATGAATATAAATCTTCAAAAAATGCGTTTTTTTTCCAGCAATAATGCAGCAATGCAGATTGTGCGGGTGAAAAACGCAGCGTTACTAAACGCAAAAAGGAAACGCAAACGCAAAAGTGCTGTGAGAATCGAAAACGTCAGCATTCGCCTGGAGGGCGATACAGCAAAGGGGAAACCATTAGCCTGGAAGGCTGTATCTGAGTAACCGGGGGCAACGCCCTCGGAATCAGCATAGCCCTGATCATCTGCCTGGAGGGCAGTACCGCAAAGGGAAAAGGGCTGGCGCGATGGGGATAAAAAGCCATTAGCTATTAGCCATTGGCCATTAGCTTGCCATGCGGGAGAGGTGGAAAAAGCCATTAGCTATTAGCCATTGGCCATTAGCTTGCCATCCGGATGGCTTACTTTTAGACTTTTTGACTTTTAGTCTTTTAGACTTCTCGACTTTTAGACTCTTTGTCTTTTCGACTTTTAGACCCTTTTAGCCTTTTTGACTCTTTGTCTATTAGTCTTTTTGTCTTTTAGCCTTTTTGTCTTAATGGCTAATGGCCTCCCCTTCCTCCTTATTTATACAGTTTCCCCCTAAGGACATTGACTATTGGTGGTGTTCTTAGGGGGATTTTTGTGAATTTTTGTGATTTTTTAGGATTCTTTGTGTTTATTTGGATTTTTTTATGTTAATTTGCAACGGACAAGTTCAGATTACAAGAACGTTATGGAGATTGATTATAGTTGGATATTGATTTTGTCTGCCATCATGGCGTATGGCGGTACGA
>JAZUEH010000074.1:0-13540 GCA_045640065.1 Bacteroidaceae bacterium | reverse complement strand
GGGTTTTTCGTTGGTGGGTTGAAAGTGCTCCCGCGTGCTTCCCGCGAGTGAACCATTTTACAGGAATCAATCGTGACAGAATGTAGCGTATTTGTCACGATTGATTTGCGTCAATTGTGATGCTCAACAGAGGGAAAATGGTTTGCACCTGCGTACCCCCGCCAGAAGGCCTTCTGAGCGGGTTTTTCATTGGTGGGGTGATGGTGCTCCCGCTGGTTTCCCGCGAGCGAACCATTTCACAGAAATCAATCGTGATAAAACATGGCGTGTTTGTCACGATTGATTTGCACCAATTTTGATGTTCTACAGAGGGAAAATGGCTCGCACCTGCGTACCCCCGCCAGAAGGCCTTCTGGACGGGTTTTTCGTTGGCGTGGTGCAAGATTGAACAAATGTTATATTTATTGTTGTTCTGTTGCCGTAATATTGCAAAGTCATATTGCAGAGTCGAAGCAATCGGCCTAATCATGAAAAACAATTATGAAGGACAATTATTTCCATATTTGCATTGCGTCGGAACGGGAAGTGATGTTCAGAGTGGATGATGACTACAGACGGGCTTTCAACAGTCTGGCGTTGGCGGTTCAGGATACCGATTCTGTGCTTCTTGCTGACGCCATCATGTCAAATCACATCCATTTCTGTGTCCAGTCCAGATGCCCTGGGGAACTGGTCCGAAGATTCCGGTTTTCATACCAACGGTATTTCAATGCAAAATATGGGAGGAAGGGTACATTGGGCGACATTGGTCATACGATGGTTCCGCTGACGAGTCCGACACACAACATTGTTGCCATTACATATGTTCTGCGAAATCCGCTGCATCATGGGGTGTGTATTACACCTTTTGAATATAGGCACTCATCGGTCAAGGTGTATTTCAGGAAGAACTTGGGCAACGAACTTCCCACAACGACTCGCCACTTCAGTATGCGTAATTCCAATTTGCCGTGTAACAGACAGTTACCCGATGGCTTTTGTCTGGATGCCGATGGGCAGATATTGCGCGATTCGGTCATTGATGTGCGGCACGTTGAAAATCTTTTCGGTTCACCGCAGGATTTTCTGATCAATATGGTCCGATTCAGCACCAAGAAATGGAGGGACAACCTTGCCGGCAACTTGAATGACAACAGCCTGATGACACTGGCGGCAATAGAATCCGACAGGTATCTGGAATCGGTTCTGGAGAAAAACGAGCACGGAAAGTGTGTCAAGACTCCGTACAGTGACATCTTCATTTGCAATCTGCTTGACAATGAGTTGCTTCCGCAGAATAATTATCGGTCTGTCTACCAGATGGGCATTCATCAGAAACTGACAATTGGACGTATGCTGAATGCAAAATATGGTTGTTCGATTTCCCAATTAGGCCGATGTCTGGCCGCAACTGATGATTCGTTTTTCCGCCTGTTCTACAAACGGTTTTAAATGGCCCGCACCTGCGTACCCCCGCCAGAAGGCCTTCTGGACGGGTTTTTCGTTGGGTGTCGGAAAGTGCGCCCGCGTGCTTCCAGCTAGCGAACCATTTCATTCCCGCGATGAAACCCGCGATATTGTTTTCTGGTGGTGACAGGGTGAAGGGGACTGTTCGCGGAAAGACCGGAAAAGCTTGGGCGGGATCCGGACCGATGAGAAGCGCGGCTGTCTGAGCGGCTTGCCGCGAGTTCCGCGCTTCCGGTACGGATGCCACACAAGCCGGTCTTGGAGAGCCAGTCCCCTTCACCCTGCCACCGCCAGAAAACACTTGCCTCTTTCATCGGGAAAAAAACATTTTTCCCGTTGCTTCATCGGGAAAAACTTTCCCGTTCTTTTCATCGGATAAAAACATACTGCTTCACGGATTACTACCAATTAATTGATTATCTTTACGGCAACCTAATTTCCAACCGTTATGAAGAAAGTCTTGTTGCCGATGCTGGCTGCCGCACTGATGGCTGTCTCGTGTGGGGTGAAGCAGGAGATTCACAGTTTTGATGCGAATGAGGGGCGGAGGTACTGCAATCCGCTGCCTATGGTGATAGGCCCGGGCGGCAACGCATCGGGCGATGTGTCGGTGTTGCGCGAGGGCGACACCTATTATATGTTCTGCACGGGTGGTGGTGCATGGACTTCGAAGAACATGCTTGACTGGGAGTTCACGCCCGTACAGCATGTGCCGGTGGCTCCCGATGTGGTGAAGTTCCGGGACAAGTTCTACATGTCGGGCAATGACTGTCCGCTTTATGTGGCTGACAGCCCTCTGGGGCCGTACACGGTTCTCGGGCAGTGGGAGAACACGCCCGATGTGGAGGGCGGATGGAACGAGCCGTTCGACATGCACATTTTCATTGACGGGGACCAGCCGTACCTGTTCTACTCGGGCAGGGGGATAAGCGGCATTTTCGGGGTGCCTCTGGATCCGGAGCATCTGAACCGCTTTGCCGACAAGCCGACACATCTGTTCAGCTTCAACAGCGACCATATCTGGGAGCGCTATGGCGAGATGAACGAGTATACGGGTGTGGCATGGATAGAGGGTCCCTGGCTGTTCAAGCTGGGCGACACGTATTACATGGAGTATTCGGCATCGGGCACACAGTGGAAGACTTATGCCGAGGGTTACTATATGGCAAAGAGTCCGCTTGGGCCTTACACTTATGCCGATAACAGTCCGCTGTTGCGCAAGACCGATGGGCTGGTTACCGGTACGGCACACGGAAGTGTGGTCGAGGGGCCCGATGGCGGTCTGTGGCAGTTCTACACCATTGTGCTGTCCAACCCGCCCGGGGGACGCCGAATTGGTATGGACCGCATTGATGTGGACAGGAACGGTATGTGGTCGGTGAAGGTGACTGACACTCCACAGCCGGCTCCGGGTGCAAGCGGAACGCTGGAGTCTCTGCCGGTGACCATCAACAAGATGAACGCGATGAACGCTCTTTCAAGTTTCTCGAGCCAGCAGCCTGGACGTTATGCATCGTACGCCATTGACGACAACAGCGGTACGGTGTGGGAGCCGGAGCTGACTGATTCCATGCCTTCGCTGACGATTGAGCTGTCGCCTGCAACGCGCTTTGACGAGGTGCAGCTGTTCAATGTCGATGCCATTCGTCTGATGTTCGGTGGCGGTTCGCGCCGGGGATTCGGTGGTTTTGGCGGTGGCGGACAGGTCTATCAGTATAAGGTGGAGGTGTCAATGGATGGCGAGAACTGGACCATGGCGCTTGACAGGACCGGCAACACGGAACAGCGCAACACCATTTTCGAGGAGTTCAAGCCGGTTGAATGCCGCTTTGTAAGGCTCACGGTGACAGGTTGGCCGGGTCAGCAGCTCAGTGTGATAGAGTTCACGGCCTTTGGTCTTCCAAGCAGCACACAGCCTGCCCGTGTGGCCATTCCTCCGGTCATTCAATATTGAGCCATTCGTATTCGCCTCCCCAAAGTTCAAGGAATTTGAGGAACATGTCATGGGTCAGCACTACACTTGCTGTGTTGTCACAGGGGTGGAAGCTGACCTTTGGGGCTGTCTGCAGTTCGGAGTCAAGGAAATACTTGACGCGATGGCCGTTCTCGAAGAGTTCCTTGGGGTTGGCGCTGTGGGCTATGTCCATGTCGTTGATGAGGCCGAACGCACATACTGACCCGGGCTGGACGCCAAGGCAGCGGTCCATGCGCTCGGGGCTGGCGAAACTCAGCTTGCCCTGGTGGAGCATGTGCTCAAGGGCGTGTATGTCAAGGTTCTTGTGGCATTCGAAGCTGACAAGATAGTGGCGGTTGCCCTTGTGGTTCCTGAAGAAAAGGTTCTTGCAGTGGGTGGCGCTTATGTCCTTCCAGTAGGCCAGGGCGTCTTCTATGGTGGGCAATGGCGGATGGAAATAGATCTCGTAGGGTATCTGGTGCGCGTTGAGCCAGTCCTCGACTTTCTGTATCTTTTCTGATTTCATTGGGCCTGTTTCGTGGGTCTGCAAAGATACATCAGTTTTTTCGGTATATTTGTGCATGATTTGCAAGTTTATGGACAGAATGGGGATTATGGCTGCGGTCTGGATGCTGCTGGCGGGTTGTGCCGGCGGTCCGGAGAATGACGGCAGCAGGAAAATGCTGGATGGTCCTGATGATCTTCACGGACAGGTGATATGTGTCCAGACCGGCAGTACGCCGGATCTGTTGTGCAGCAGGGTGTATCCGGACAGTGAGATCAAGCATGTGGAGCAGGCCACTGACATGATTATGATGGTGAGTTCGGGCAAGGTCGATGCCGGTACCATGAGCGAACTGGTGTGGATGCCGTTGAGCGACAGCTACCCTGAACTGGGCTCTTTCCGGCTGCCGGACTGCGGTACGGATATTGCGATGGCTTTTCCAAAGGGCAGTACCGGACTGGCCGATGAATTCAATGCTTTTCTGGACACGTTCCTGGTGTCAACGGAGTTCAATGAGATGTATGACGGTTGGGTTTCCGATGCTGCCGGACGTCCGATGCCCGAAATGCGGCCTGAGCTGTGTGATTCGGGGGTGTTGACGGTGGCCTTGTCGCCTGACCAGCCGCCTTATGACATGATGCGTGGGAATAGTGTGGCGGGTCTGGAACCGGAGCTGGTGGCTCGTTTTGCATTGGCGAAGCACATGCGGGTGAATTTCGTGACAATGAACTTCCAGGCACTGATTCCGTATCTGGCATCGGGAAAGGCCGATATGGCATGTTCCATTATGAGCATTACCGAGGAAAGGAGCCGTATGGTGCGGTTCTCGAAGCCGTGGATCAGGGAGGAGGTGGCTTTTCTGGTCCGCAAGGACCGCATGAGCCTGACCGAAGGGGTTGCTGATGTGGTGAAACCCGGGCTGTGGGAGCGTATCAGAGGCGGTTTCGAGAGGAACGTGATCCAGGAGCAGCGGTATAATCTGCTGTGGCAGGGTACGCTGATGACGCTGGTGATATCGCTTCTGTCGGCTCTGTTCGGCACTATGCTGGGGGTGCTGTTGTGCATGGGGGCCATGAGCCGCCGCAAGGTGGTTTCCAAGCCTTGTGACTTCTACATAGGGTTGATGCGTTGCATGCCTCAGGTGGTGCTGCTCATGATAATGTTCTACATTGTGTTCGGTAAGGCTGATGTGAGCGGTACGGCGGTGGCTGTGATTTCGTTCTCGATGTGTTTCGGGGCGTACTGCAGTGTGATTTTCCGGTCTGCTCTGGAGAGCATTGACAGGGGACAGAGGGAAGCGGCTCTGGCCATGGGCTTCACTCCGGCAAGGACGTTCTTCAATTTCATTCTGCCGCAGGTGATGCAGCGGGCGCTTCCGGTCTACAAGAACGAGTTCGTGAGTCTGGTCAAGGCGACTTCGATTGTGGGTTACATTGCGGTGAGTGACCTGACGCGTGCAGGTGACATTATCCGCAGCCGTACGTTCGAGGCGTTCTTCCCGCTGATTATAGTGACTGTGATTTATTTCCTGATCATCTGGCTGCTGACGCTCCTGTTGCGTTGGGCTGAGTTGAAGTCAAGGCCGGTGGTCCACAAGTATTCGAAAAAGAGCTGAGCCATGATTAGCATTGAGCATTTGGAGAAGGTTTATGCTGACAGCGGTCTGAAGGTGCTGGCCGATGTCAATGCCGAGATACGTGACGGTGAGATAATAAGCATAATAGGTCCGTCAGGAACGGGAAAGAGCACTTTCCTGCGTTGCTTGAACATGCTGGAGCAGCCTACTTCGGGCCATATATGGATTGACGGTACCGATGTGACTGATCCGCACTGTGATATTGCGGGGGTGAGACGGCAGGTGGGGATGGTGTTCCAGTCGTTCAACCTGTTTGACCATCTGTCGGTGATTGACAATGTGATGGTGGGGCCCATGAAGCTTATGGGCATGAGTGCTGCCGATGCGGAGAGTCAGGCACGTGACCTGCTGGATCAGGTGGGGCTGCTGTCGAAGGCCGATGCTTTTCCCAGCCAGTTGAGCGGGGGACAGAAGCAGCGTGTGGCCATTGCCCGATGCTTGTCGATGAACCCCAAGGTGATTCTGTTCGATGAGCCGACATCGGCCCTGGATCCGACTATGGTGAGTGAGGTGCTGAGGGTGATACGTGACATTGCCAGCCGCGGAATCACTATGCTGATTGTGACGCACGAGATGCAGTTCGCTCGCAAGGTGTCGACCCGTGTGTTCTACATGGATCAGGGGGTGATTTATGAGGACGGGACTCCGGAACAGATTTTCGAGAATCCGCAGAAGGAGCGTACTCGGATTTTCATAAAGCGGGTGCGTACCGTGTCACACCACTTCGATTCGCGTAACTTTGACCTGTACGGCCTGTTGGGCGATGTCCGCAGTTTCTGCGTGAGGTATGGTCTGGATGGCACGACGACGGAGCTGATTGAGCATGCGGTGGAACGGGTGGCGGATGACTGTATAGGTTCGCTCGATGAGAAGCGTGCCGCCAAGCTCAAGGCCTGTGGCGGTATGGATCTGGATGTGGCTTTCTCGGAGAAGAGCGGTCATGTGCGCATGCGGCTGCTGGCTCCTATGGAGCTGGGTTGCATTCTCGACCCGGAGACGGTTGAGGGGCAGGCACGTCTGGATGATCTGCGGTCAATATGCCTGAGCGTTGAGGAGGGTATGCACGAAGGACGCCTGCAGCTGTCACTCGGGGTGAACTGTGAGGCAGGTGCTTGAGAAGCCTCCATCGTGATAGAGGTTCTGCATGGTGACTTTGCGGGTGAAGTCCGAGAACAGGGTGCATACGTAGTTGGCGCAGTCCTGGGCATCGGCATTGCCGAGGGGTGACATGCCATCGGCCCACTGGAGCATGCGGTCCATGCCTTCTATGCCCTGGCCGGCTGTGGTGGCTGTGGGCGACTGGGAGACGGTGTTGATGCGCACGTGTCTCTCGCTGCCGAAGATGACTCCGAAATTGCGGGTGATGGACTGGAGAAGGGCTTTGGCATCGGCCATGTCGTTGTAGCCCCAGATGGCTCGGTCGGCGGCTATGTAGGTCAGGGCCACTATGGAACCCCATTCGTTCAGGGCGTCTTTCTTGTACAGGGTCTGAAGCAGCTTGTGGAAGGACAGGGCCGAGATGTCAAGGGTCTTGTCCATGAGGGCGTAGTCGATGTCGTTGTAGGGGTGTTTCTTGCGTACGTTGGGCGACATGCCTATGCTGTGAAGCACAAAGTCGAACTTGCCCCCGAAATGCTCCATGGCACTGTCCGTGAGGCGGGTGAGGTCATCGACACTGGTGGCATCGGCCTCTATGAAGGGGCAGCCAAGGCTTTCGGCAAGCGCCTTGGTCTGGCCGAAACGGCCTGCAAGGGCGGTGTTGGTCATGATGATTTCAGCTCCCTGTTCCACTGCTGTCTTGGCTACGGCCCAGGCTATGGACTTGTCGTTGAGCACTCCGGTGATGATTCCCTTTTTTCCTTTTAGAAGTTCCATGTCTTTTTGGGATGTTGGTCGGATGGCAAAATTAGGAAAAATACACTATCTTTACGGCAAATACAATCTGCAAAATGAAGAAACTGACATCTCTCATCCCAATGCTGGGACTTTCACTGGCCGCTTTGGCCCAGAATCCTTACATGCCGCTTTGGGAATACATTCCCGATGGCGAACCGTATGTGTTTGAAGATCCGGACAAACCGGGAAATTACCGTGTGTATGTGTACGGGTCACATGACAATGAGATCACGCAGTACTGCGGACGTGACCAGGTGGTGTGGTCGGCTCCGGTCGATGACCTGACGGACTGGCGCTATGATGGCATGATTTTCGAGTCGCAGGGTGACATACTGTACGCTCCGGACATTGCTACGGTGAAGCAGGTTGACGGTTCGGTCAAGTATTATCTGTATCCGAACAACCAGAGCGGAGGCCGCCAGAGTCAGGTGTGTGTGAGCGACCGTCCTGACGGACCGTTCGAGGTCTGCAACCGGAATGCACTGAACCCGCGCAGGACTGACGGCATTCTGGGATTCGATCCGGCTGTGTTCGTTGATGATGACGGGCGCGTGTACGGCTACTGGGGATTCGAGGAGTCCAATGGAGCTGAACTGGACCCTGTGACCATGGCAAGCGTGAAGCCGGGAACGGAGATAGTGAAGAATATGGTATCGGACTACAAGCACGAGGGGGTGTTCAGGTTCTTCGAGGCTTCGTCAATGCGCAAGATCCAGGACAAGTATGTGTTCATATATTCGCGTTATACGTCAGATGGTGAGGATGGTCTGCCGGCATCGAACAACACTCTGGCTTATGCATACAGTGATAATCCTCTGGGACCGTTCACTTATGGCGGTACCATTATCGATGCACGTGAACCGGCTGTGAACGCGCATTCAGGTCAGGCCATTGCTACGGCCAACCGCTATGGCAATACGCATGGCAGCATTGTGGAGATTAACGGACAGTGGTGGGTGTTCTACCACCGTCAGACGGGAACGGACCAGTTCTCGCGTCAGGCTATGGTGGCTCCCATTACGGTCAAGGTCCAGAAGGGCAAGGGCGGCAAGGTGGAGATTTCACGTGCCGAGGTGACATCGGAGGGCTTCCGTACCGAGGGACTGGATCCGCTGGAGCGTATTGCGGCAGGTTGGGCATGCTGGTTCAACCATCCGTCGACTCCGGTCGAGAAATATCCGAATTTCATATACAGCGGCTCGTATGTGCAGCCTACACGTCTGGAGGAGGGTTCCTATCAGGGACCTTATAACATGAAGGTTCCTTTCTGTCCGCTTGTGAACAACACTCAGGGCAGTACGGTGGGATTCAAGTACATTGACTTTGACAAGCTGGCAAAGAAGAAGACCGTGAATCTTGAGATGCGCGTGAAGCTTCATGGCGAGAGCGGCAGGATATGCGTTATGGTTGACGATCCGACTGCAGAGAAGGGTGGACGTGTAATTGCTGAATTCAAGCTTGACCAGATAAAGACCGATGGGATGACGACTATCACGACTCATTGCATCAATGATCTGAAGGGTATTAAGGGTAAGGGCAAGAGAGGTCTGTATTTCAGGTTCGATGCTGTCAACCCGGGCAAGTCGATGTGTGATTTCTATGATTTCCGCTTTTTCTGATTGTTGGGCGTTATGGATTACAATGAACTGAAAGACAGGTGTGTAGAGTGGATTAGGGGGTGGTTTCAGGCGAACGGTCCCAAGTGTACTGCCGTGTTGGGGATGAGCGGCGGCAAGGACAGCACGATTGCGGCTGCCTTGTGCGCTCTGGCTCTGGGGCCCGAACGGGTGGTGGGCGTGAGCATTCCATCGACCGGCCAGAGCCTGAATGAGGCTGATGAGATTTGCCGCCATCTTGGCATACGCTATGTGAACATGCCTATTGGACCGGTTGAGGATTCGTTCCGTGCTCTCGGTCCCAACATGAATGATATGGGGGTCGACGGCTTTACGGCCCAGACCATTCTGAACATTCCGCCAAGAATACGCATGACCGTTCTGTATGCTGTGGCACAGAGCTGTAACGGCATGGTTGCCAACACCTGCAACCTGAGCGAGGATTACATTGGGTATGCCACTCTGTTCGGTGATGCAAGCGGGTCGTTCTCACCTCTTGGCAAGCTGTGTGTGAGGGAGGTCAGAGGAATAGGACATACGCTTGGGCTTCCTTCGCGTTGGGTGGACAAGATTCCCGATGACGGTCTGCCCGGTTCATGTCCTGACGAGACCAAGTTCGGCTTCAGCTACGATACTCTGGACAGCTACATACGCGATGGGGTGTGCGATGATGCGGATGTGCGGGCTAAGATCGAGTCGATGCACCGCCGTAACCTGTTCAAGCTGGAGATCCTGCACATTCCTGCCTTTGATCCGGGTTTTCCGGTCCATGATCCGCTCCGTCAAGACGCCTGATGACGATGACTGTCCCGACCGAGGCGACCTGGGATTTCATTGATGCCAATCTTGAGGCCGATGTGCGCAGGCTGGCTCTTTCCAAGGCTCCTGAGAATGTTGATCTGAAGGCGGCTCTGGTCCAGATTGCGGGCCGTCAGGTTGCCGTGTCCAAACTGCCGTCATGGGCGGCTGTCCCGCGTCTGCTTTATCCCGTCCATCTGTCAATGGAACAGTGCACCAGTCAGGCTGTGGCCAGCTACAAGGCAACACTGGTGCGTGAATGGATGGCGGATACTCCGGCTTTCCGCTTTGCCGATCTGACGGGTGGCTTCGGCGTTGATTGCGTGTTCCTTTCAAGGGGCTGTGGGGTGTGTCATTACAATGAGATGAATGCCGATCTGTGCGGCATTGCGGCTGTGAACTTTCCTCTGCTGGGACGAAGTGATATAATAATAAATAATGTGGAGGCTTCGGCCTTTCTGGAGAAGTGCGGTCCGGACAGCCTTGATCTGGTTTATCTGGATCCGGCAAGGAGGGATGCATCGGGCCATAAGCTGGTCTCTATTGCCGACTGCAGTCCCGATGTTGCGGCAATGCAGGAGCGTTTGCTGGAGGTGTCGCCCAGGGTGCTGGTCAAATTGTCTCCGATGCTTGACATAAGCAAGGTCCTGGGTGAGCTTTCATGCGTGTCACGTGTCATGGCCTTAGCGGCTGGGGGCGAATGCAAGGAACTGCTGGTTTTTCTGGAGAGGGGCTTTGGCGGTGAACCGCTTGTTCAGGCTGTAGGTCTGGACGGTTCCGGCATTCCGGGGCCGGTCCTTTCGGCCACTGTCAGTGAAGAGCGCAACACATTGCTGTCAATGGATGCGGACGGGACGTTGCTTGCTCCCGGCAACTGCCTTTATGAACCGGATGCCGCTGTCATGAAGAGTGGTCTGTTCCACACTCTGTCCGGCCGGTGGAATGTGGCTCAGGTAGGACCGGACTCGCATCTGTTCGTGTCATCGGAACAGGTGGCCGGTTTCCCTGGACGTGTGTTCCGCATTGACAGTGTGGTGCCTTTCGACAAGCGGCACGCCGGGGCTTTCTTTCAAGGAATAGGCAAGGCCAATATTGCTGTCCGTAATTTTCCCCTGACTGCCAACGAACTGAGACAGCGCTTCAAGGTAGGTGACGGTGGCTCCCACTACGTCTTTGCCACCACCTCAGACATCTCAAGGCAGAAGGTCCTGATTGACAGCTGCAAAGTCTGACGGATTGGTGTTGGAATAGTCGCGGTGGCCGAAGATGGCCGAACCTATGCGGACCATGTTGCTGCCGGCCTGAATGGCCAGGTCGTGGTCGTCGCTCATGCCGGCCGAGATGATCCGGAATTCCGGGTCCGATGCGAACCACCTGGATTTGAACTCGTTGAATAGGGAGACCAGGGTCTGGAATTCTTGCAGGACCTGGGACTGGTCATCGGTGTTGGTGGCCATGCCCATGACTCCGGCAATCTGCACGTTGTCAAGACTCTGCCACTGGCTTTCGGCAAGCATCTGACGGACGGCATCGGGGGTGAAGCCGAACTTGCTCTCTTCCTGAGCTACGTGGATCTGGAGCAGACAACGTATGGTGCGGCCGTATCTTTTTGCCTGACGGTCAACCTCGGCCAGGGCTTCAAAGGAGTCTATGCCTTGAATGACACTGACGTATGGGGCCATTATCCTGATCTTGTTCTTCTGGACATGACCTATGAAATGCCATTCTATGTCTTTGGGCAGTCCACTCTGTTTGGCGGTCATTTCCTGGACCTTGTTTTCTCCGAAAAGACGCTGTCCGGCATTGTAGGCGGCCTGTATGGCGCTTGCCGGATGGGTCTTGGAAACAGCAACCAGCTGCACGCTTTGCGGCAGCCGGTTCCTGGTTTCTGTTAGTCTTGCAGTTATCTCGTTTTCTGTCAGTTCCATTATTCCTGCTTGTTGATTGCTGCTGCAATTTCCTGTGCGGCAATCGAGATGGTTACGTATGACGGCACGGTACGTGTGCAGCATTCGTTTTCACCCCAGAGGAAGGGGTAGTCGTCCTTGTGCTCAAGGAAATCGGGCTTGAGCAGCACCAGACCCGGGGCAATGCCGCCCGGGATGAAGGTGTAGTCGGCACGGTTGTTTCCGTAGGCGACCTTCTTGGTGTTGACACCGACTGCTGTGACGAATGATACATTCGAATACGGATGGCAACCGTAGATGAAGTTCAGACCGGCAAGTACCAGTTCGGGGTCAATGAGGTCGGGGAAGTAACGCCATACCATGTAGTTGTTCTGTGCCCAGCTGATGACGCGTTCGCTGCCGCCCCATGTGCCGCCTGCAACGGGTACTCCATACGGGGTCGAGAGAGCGGTCTGCTCGGCATCCTTGACGAATACCGGTACGACTTCACGTACCTTGTTCCTGAAGTCTTCGTCCATGTAGGGCAGGAGCTGGAGGGCTGTGGTGAGGTTGACACGTGGAGCACGCATGGCACTGCCTCCACCTGTGCGGTTGTCTTCAACGCCTTCGGGTGCCTGTCTGGCTGCCTCAATCTGGCGCATCACGCCCGGGAGGAACATGTCCTTGTATTTGTCATCGCCTGTGAGAAGCCACATCTGGATGGCGGCACCGGAACGGTCCTGATTCCATCCGCGGCCGTTCTGCCGGTTACCGTTCTGGCGACCCTGTGCGTTCTGCTGGGTCTGTGCCTGCTGACGGGTCTGCATCTGAGCCTGCCAGTCATCCATGTCCTTCCACAGTTTCATGGCCACCTTTTCGCAACGTGCGGCTGTCTCGGGGATGTATGGCTTGAGGACGCGTGCTGCATGGGCAAGAGCTGCACAGACACTGACATTGGACATGGGGTTGCCTGCGTTGTTGGTGAATGCGAAACGGTCATCGAGCGTTCCCGAGTATCTGTTGTCACGTACCTGATAGGGCTTCAGGCTGGGGTCGTAGATGTATCCGTCGGTGATGTCGACAGCATCGCCAAGATGGTGATACTGGTGCATGTTGCCCTGTACTATGCCGCCTGCAATGAAGCCGATGTTCTCGATCTGTGCGCACAGGTTCAAAGCTCCGTGCTCAACCTGCTGGATGATGTCGGGCAGACCGTCCGGACGGTGGATGTCGACGAACTGGGTCTTCTGGTCAATGAAGGTCTCGTCACGCTCGGGTTTGAGAATGTCCCAAAGCTCGGCCAGCTGTGATGTCAGACCGATTACGGTACCTGACTGGATGTCGAAGTCACCGGCATCGTACCATGCGCCTACTGCAAGTCCGGGGATGTGCTCGTAAGGCTTGTACTTGGTGTTGGTGGAGTTGCCCATGCGGTAGCCATCATGCTGCTGGTAGTTGGTCGGGGCCTGGATGGCATCGTCCATGTGCGAACGGCCGTGCCATACACGGTATGCTTCGTTGACCATCATGTGGTCCATCTGGACGGGGAGCCATACGTCCATGGTGTTGTGCCACTTGCCGTCATAGACGTCCTTGTTGATTGGGAACGGGTTGCTCTTTACACCTTTGTATTCAATGTAATAGGTTCCCGGTTCGGTAATCTCGCTGAAATCGGCCTGTGCGTAGTTGTAACGGTCGTAGAAGATGCCCCATTCCTTTACTGCGGGCTCGAGTGCCAGAGTGCTGCTGCCATCGGCATTGACCTTCCAGATCTTTGCCTTGGCGGCAACAGGATCGTTGGGG
>JAZUEH010000073.1:0-5300 GCA_045640065.1 Bacteroidaceae bacterium | reverse complement strand
CACGTCCGATGCCTATCGTGCCGCATCGCGCGCAATGGCTCAGGTATATGGCATTGAACCGGTTCCCAGCCGCGGTGGTGGCAGCATTCCGATTCTTGCGGAATTCCAGAAGGAGCTTGGTCTGGATCCGCTGCTCATGGGCTTCGGACTGGAGCGTGACACCATCCACAGCCCTAATGAGAGTTATCTGCTCAGACAGCTCTTTGCCGGAATGGAGAGCATCGTGCTGTTCTATCAGTATTATTGAATGCTGTAAAGCTCTTCTCTTGTCAGAAGACTGCCTTCTTTCTTGTAGGTGTCGTGGCGTACGTAGCCCACATCCTTGCTGTACCAGCTTATGTTCCCGACCTCGCGGTTATGGCCGGGACCCGATTCCTTCTTGAATTCGCGTATGACAATGCATTCGAAGCTTCCGGCTGGGACAGTTATGGTCTCGCGGCGCAGAACTTTGCGTGAATATACGGATACCGTATATTTCAACGGCCCGATCTTTGCCTGTGCCTGTACGCTTGCCAGCGTGTCGCCCGGCTGCATTCCTGATGGCAGGACAGAAAGCTTTCCGGACCCTGTGGCATCAAGGCGTGTACGGGCCTTTATGTATGATGCCAGCGCCTTGCCCATGTCCAGTATCACTTCGCCTGTTCCGGCATCGACCCGGGTCTTTTCGATGACCGGTCCGTTGTACATGTTCTTCCCGTCAACTTTCAGAAAGTCCGATGACGTGGTGACAGTACCGTCCTGGGTGACATCGGTCACGGTCATGACATGGCGCCAGACGAACTCCCCCCTGGTGGTTTTACGTACGTATTCCAGTCTGGCACCCTTGCGGTTGCAGAAATAGCCCTGCGCTGGTAACGGACTGCACGTGAGAAGTATGATGAAACAGATTACAACTGTGCGTTTTAACATCAGTGGCAAATTTATATCTATTTTTCCGGTAATGTGGAAATAATAGCTATATTTGCACAATTTAAAATTATATGACAATGAAAAAATCTCTCATCCTTCTTGCTGTGGCAACGCTGTTTGCCGTTCCGGCAGATGCCCAGCTACTTAACAGACTTGCTGAGAAAGCCGCTCAGGCCGCTGAACGTGGCGTGGAGAGGGCTGTGGAAAAGAAGACGGAACAGGCTGCCCAGAAGGCAACCGAAAAAATCCTTGGCGGAGCTGAAAAAGCTATTGACAAGCAGGCAGACAAGGCGGCTGCCGCTATTGAACAGGCTACCGTAAATGCTACACAGGCATATACTGATGCACTGGTTGAATCTGCCAATGCAATAAACGCATCGGCTTCTGAACTGAATGCTACTGCTGATTCCCTGCGTAAGGCCAATGAAGCTGCCGGCATTTCTGCCGCAGGCGGTCTTGGAGGTCTGATGGGTTCATACATGACTCTTATGGGAGCCGGGACTCCGGTCTATGAGGACAATGGCAATGAAGTGTCTATGACTTGGAAGTACATCCAGTTCGATATGGCCTGGACATGCAAGTTCAGTGGTGACAAATGCAACAGTTCGATTATTGCATTCACTTTCCCGACCGAGGAACTGGCCACCGAATACTACCGTGAGGAAACTGACGGTTTGGATAAAAAGGAGGCCAAGCAGTACAGCGTAAAGGGAAAGACAGTCTATCAGGACAATACCGAAGAATATTCCGGCAAGGACAAAATTGCCGTAAAGGCCGAAATACAGAAAGTGGTTCTTGCTATGGGCGGCAAACTTGAATAACCCTATTCCTCATATCGGATATGCAGGGACGGTCTTATGACCGCCCCTGCATTTTTTTGCCTTTAAAAAAGGTTAATGGATTATGAATCAGGTGTTCCTGTGCCATTTTTACTTAAGTTTGCACAAAACACATTATAACGAGATATGAACAGAATAACCAAATGGGTGATTGTGGCAGTTGTAGTGATCGGATTGACGGTTCTTGGCATATACCGTTTCAGACCCAAACAGAATTCTGATATTCCTGCAGGCCCCGGACCTCAGGCGGGTGCTCCTGCCGGACGTGGTGCTTCGGCACTTCTTGTCCGCTATTCCGTCATGCAGCCTATGGAACTTGTAGATGGCATCAACATCAGCGGCAGTCTTATACCGAATGAGGAAGTTGACCTGTCATTCGAGACCTCGGGAAAGATAACCGGCATATATTTTGAGGAAGGAACTCATGTCAGAAAGGGACAGGTGCTTGCTAAAATCAACGATGCTCCGCTTCAGGCACAGCTCAAGAAACTGGAGGCCCAGTATCAGTCAACCAAGGACCGTCTGGACCGTCAGAAAGCCCTGTATGAGAAGGAGGCCGTCAGCAAGGAGGCATATCAGGATGCCGAAGCCAATTTCAACAAGCTGCAGGCCGATATTGAAGAGATTCGTGCAAAGCTGGACCAGACTGAGCTCAAAGCTCCGTTTGACGGTATCATCGGACTCCGTCAGGTCAGTTTGGGTGCATATGCATCGCCCAACACCAACGTGGCTACTCTGACTAACGTCCAGAAACTTAAGATTGAGTTCGCGGTGCCTGAGCGTTATGCCGGAATCCTGCAGGATGGCGCCAGTCTGACGTTTACTGTCGAGGGTATTGACGAGGTGTTCCCGGCCAAGGTATATGCCACCAATTCAAAGGTCGATCAGGGTACCCGCACTTATCAGGTGCGTGCCATATATGACAATTCCAACGGCAAGCTTGTTCCGGGACGCTATGTCAGCGTAAGTCTGGACACGCGTGTCTTCCACGACGCCCTTGCTGTTCCCAGCGAGGCCATCATCTCGGAGATGGGCATAGATAAGGTGTTCCTCTACAAGGCAGGAAAGGCCATTCCTCAGGAAATCGTCAAGGGGCTCAGAACCGATGCACAGGTCCAGGTCCTGAGCGGTTTGAACGTGGGTGATACCGTAATCACCAGCGGAACCATGCAGCTCCGTACCGGAATGAATGTCGAACTGAAATAAGCCCGCCAATTCATGAATATATCAGAAACCAGTATCCGCCGCCCGGTACTGTCAACAGTGCTGGTGCTCATAGTCATGCTGTTCGGTGTGGTGGGCTATACCAGTCTGGGCGTACGTGAATATCCGTCAGTTGACAATCCCATAATTTCGGTATCGGCCTCTTATCCCGGTGCCAATGCCGAAGTCATTGAAAATCAGATTACCGAACCTCTCGAACAGCAGATCAACGGTATTCCGGGCATACGTTCGCTGTCATCGGTCAGCCAGTACGGAAGCAGCCGCATAACCGTTGAATTCGAACTGTCGGTCGATCTGGAGACTGCCGCCAACGATGTGCGTGACAAGGTCTCCCGTGCCCAGCGTATGCTGCCCCGTGACTGCGATCCCCCGACCGTTTCAAAGGCCGATGCCGATGCCATGCCTATCCTCATGGTCGCTCTGAACAGCGACAAGCGTTCTCTGCTTGAGTTGAGCGAACTGGCAGACCTAGTGGTCAAGGAACAGCTTCAGACCATTCAGGACGTGAGTTCCGTCGGTATCTGGGGCGAAAAGCGCTACTGCATGCGCCTGTGGCTTGATCCGGTCAAGATGTCGGGTTACGGAATCACCCCAATGGATATCAAGAACGCTTTGGACAAGGAGAACGTGGAACTTCCATCGGGAACCATCGAAGGCAATACCACAGAACTTGAAATCCGTACTCTCGGGCAGATGCATACCACTCAGGAATTCAATGACCTGGTGATCAAGCATGACGGCACACGTGTGATACGCTTCAGCGATGTCGGTCAGGCCGAACTCAGTCCGCGCGATATAAAGAGCTACATGAAGATGAACGGCATACCGATGGTAGGCGTGGCAGTGACACCGCAGCCGGGAGCCAATCACATCAATATTGCCAATGCTGTATATGAGCGTATGAAACTCATGGAAAAGGATCTCCCTGAAGATGTCCACTACGAATACGGCTTTGACAACACCAAATACATACGTGCCAGTATCAACGAAGTGAAGAGCACTCTGTTCGAGGCCTTTGCTCTGGTTATCCTTATCATTTTCCTGTTCCTGCGTGACTGGCGTGTCACTCTGATTCCCTGTCTGGTAATTCCAGTGTCCATCGTCGGTTCATTCTTTGTCATGTATCTTATGGGATTCAGCATAAACGTGCTGTCCATGCTGGCCGTCGTGCTTTCGGTAGGACTGGTGGTCGATGATGCCATAGTCATGACCGAGAATATCTACAACAGAATAGAAAAGGGCATGACCCCGTTCCAGGCCGGTATCGAGGGCTCTAAGGAGATCCTGTTCGCGGTAATATCGACTTCCATAACACTGCTCTGCGTATTCATACCCATTGTGTTCATGGAGGGCCAGACCGGACGCCTTTTCCGCGAGTTCGCGTTCGTGATTGCAGGTGCTGTGGTCATATCGACCTTTGCGGCTCTGACCTTTACACCCATGCTTTCTACAAAGATTCTTGTTAAGCGTGAAAAGAAAGGCTGGTTCTACAGTAAGACAGAACCCTTCTTTGACGGCATGAACCGCTACTACAGCAAGAGTCTTGACTTCATTCTCAGAAACCGCTGGATTGCCATGGTCCTCATGGTGATTGCCATTGGCGGATGCGTTTGGATGTGGATGGTTACCCCGTCCGAGATGGCTCCTATGGAGGACCGTTCTCAGGTGACTGTGCGTACCCAGGGGCCGGAAGGCGTGACTTACGAATACATGCGCGACTATACCGAACATATAAATGATGTGGTCGATTCCATCATGCCCGACGCCAAGTTCGTTACCGCCCGCGTTCAGAGCGGAGGCGGAAATATCCAGATTACCCTAAAGGACATAGCAGAGCGTGACTATACGCAGATGGAAGTGTTTGAGAAACTGTCATCGGCTGTGCGCAGAGAGAACGATGCCCGTTCATTCGTGCAGCAGCAGTCATCGTTCGGAGGTGGCCGTGGCGGCATGCCGGTTCGTTATGTCATTCAGGCTACCAACATAGAGAAACTTCAGGATGTGCTTCCCACATTCCTGCAGAAGGTTAACGAGAATCCTGCTTTCCAGATGGCCGATGCCGATTTGAAATTCTCCAAGCCGGAGGTCCGCATCTCCATAAACCGTGAAAAGGCCAATCTGCTTGGCGTGAGCACCCGCGACATAGCACAGACACTGCAGTGGGGACTGAGCGGCCAGCGTATGGGTTATCTTTATATGAATGGAAAGCAATACGATATTATCGGTGAAATAAACCGCCAGCAACGCAATACCACGCAGAACCTGAAGTCAATCTATATGCGAAGTCGGATCGTAGCCATGTCGTTCTGTGAGCCAAGGAGTTGCTGG
>JAZUEH010000072.1:0-5520 GCA_045640065.1 Bacteroidaceae bacterium | reverse complement strand
AAAAGAGTCAAGCTATTCAGAAAAAGCGTCAACTTTTCCAGTTGGATGAGTCAACGAATTCAGTACGTAAACATTCGTTAACAATAATTCGAGTCAACCAAATTCAGGAAAAGACACTTTCAATCCTTTCAGTTTTCAGTTTTCAGATGTCAGGGGCACGATACCATAGGGGGGCTATTTATAGAGTTAAATATTAATATTTATATATATAAATATTAATATTTAAAATTCTGACCCGCATATATGGTATGGTTCTCTTGGGTAACTGTCAACTGTAAGAACTGTAAGATTGCGCCAATTACGGTGGTTCAGAATACGTGCCCAACTGGGCCGGAATCCGGGACAACTGTTGACTTTTGGCTTAATGCGTCTTTATCTTTGTGGCGTGATTCGGATGAATACCGTTTGGAACCTCATCCGGATTCCCATATTTTATGTAAGTTTGTATTGGAAATATCCATCAACCACAAGGACAAATGGTCATCACTTCTCTTGCAGATAATGAATGTTGTCAGGAATGCTGTCCGGAGCACGGACTCAGTCTTCATGTAAGGCTTGATTGCGGTACGGAAATCCTGTTTGACATGGGGCAGGGCAGCCTGTTTGCCGATAATGCCGAACGTCTTGGCATCGACCTGTCACGGGTTGATATGGCCGTAATCTCACACGGACATTATGACCATGGAGGAGGGTTGGAGACATTTCTTGAACTGAATGACAAGGCTGACGTATATGTAAGGGAGTCAGCGTTTGAACGGCATTCCTCAATTAAGGAATACGGATTGAAGGATATAGGAATATCCTTGCCTGATACGGAAAGGACGGTGTTCTGCAGAGATCTGGAACAGCTGCCTTTCGGCGTTACTCTGTTCAGCAATCCCGAACGTGTTTTCCCTGAACCCTATGGAAACCGTCTGCTGCTGGGTCCTGACGGGAAGGCCGATGATTTCGGCCACGAGCAGAACATGATAATCAGGGAAGGTTCAAATGCCGTTCTTTTTGGAGGATGCGCCCACCGGGGCATAGTCAACATTGTCAGCAAGGCACAACAGATTACAGGCAATTCCATAACCCATGTCCTGTCAGGAACCCATATCGGAAAAGGATTGCTGAGCGCCAGCTATTCAGACCTGGTTGCAGAGAAACTCCTGGCGTTTGACGGAATCATGTATTATACCATGCACTGTACAGGTGCAGAGGGATTCAGGGAGCTGAAAGACAGAATGTCCGACAGAATTTCCTATCTTCGTTGCGGCGAATCACTGAAAATCTAGATAATGCGTTATGATATGAAGAAACTGATAACCTTCCTGATAGCGGCAGCAGTCGTATCGGCCTTATATGCTGTAGATCTGACAAAGGCGACAATTGTCTTCAATCCCAAAGACCCGAAACTGGCCGGACAGATGGCCGGAGTGATGGCCGATGATATTGAACGTGTCACCGGTATCCGTCCCGAAGTCAGTACGGCGAAGCAGAAAGGGCAGAACGTGATATTGGCAACTGTATCAACAACCGGACGCCATAGGGAACTGCGCGGAGAGTGGGAACGGTATGCCATAGACACGGAGGGTGACAATATCTTCATAACCGGTTCTGATGCACGCGGTCTTGCATATGGCGTGTTTCATATAAGCGAGCGCATAGGCGTGAGTCCATGGTATTGGTTCGCCGATGTTCCTGTCAGGGACAGCGGCTTGGCGCGGGATTATGTTGAGAACTATGTAAGCCGGTCTCCTTCAGTGAGATACCGTGGCATTTTTATCAATGACGAGGACTGGGGACTCAAGACATGGGCACAGGATACATTTGAACCGGAGCTCGGAGATATAGGCCCGAAGACATATGACAGGGTCTGCGAACTTATTCTGCGTCTGAAGGGCAATATGCTGGCTCCGGCAATGCATTCGTGCACCGGTGCATTCTACAGCCACCCGGAAAGTCAGGTGGTGGCAGACAAGTGGGGAATAATGATCACTACAAGCCATTGTGAGCCTCTTCTGTTCAACAATGCCGCACTTTCCGAGTGGGACAAGTCCATAGACGGTGAATGGAATTACGAGATAAACAGGGAACGTATCCTGAAGAAGCTTGATGACCGCATACGCGAGACTGCACAATATGACAACATCTATACCATGGGTATGCGTGGCCTTCACGATGAGGCCATGAAGGGCAGCACTGATCCGAAGGACCGTGCACGTACCTTGGAGAAGGTGTTCAAGGAGCAGAGAAGTATACTGGAAAAGTACAAGAGACGCAAGGCTGGTCAGATTAAACAGATTTTTGTGCCCTACAAGGAAACGCTTGACATCTATGATGCGGGTCTGAAGGTACCCGATGACATTACTCTTGTATGGCCCGATGACAACTACGGCTACATGAAACGCGTCAGTAATGAGTCTGAGCAGCAGCGCAGCGGTGGAAGTGGCGTATATTACCACCTGAGTTACTGCGGAGTCCCTCATGACAATCTGTGGATTTCCACAACCGCTCCCATGCTGATGTATGAAGAACTTCTCAAGGTCTGGAATTCGGGCGGAAATCGGTATTGGCTGCTGAATGCAGGTGATATCAAGCCAATGGAAATGGAGATGACCATGTTCATGGAAATGGCTTATGATTTTGATTCCTTCAACTATGATAATGTCAACAGATGGCAGGCAAGTTGGCTGGCCGGTCTTTTCAGCGTTGAAGGTGAAGACATGGAATCCATGTTCCAGAATATCCTGGACCATTACTACCGTCTTGCATGGGACCGTAAACCTGAATTCATGGGCTATGAAATGGAGTGGGACGACCCGGAATACAGCCGTCTTTACGACACGGACTTTTCTTTTGAGACCGGTACTGCACAGAAACGCCTTGTTGAGTATCAGGACATATGCTTCCAGTACGATGTGATTGAGAGTTCAATTGATCCGGAACTGGTTCCTGCATTGTTTGAGATTCTGGGCTACAGTCTGCATTCTGCATATCAGATGAACTGCAAGTTCCTGTATGCGCAGGCCAATCATGAAACAGGAAACGTATTATATGCATATCAGGCAAACAAGGCGGTTCAGGAACTGGACAGGCTGCTTGACAGGTATAATTCCCAGCTTGACGGCAAATGGAACCGGATGATTTCGGAAATATGCCCCGGGTACACCGCACTGTATCAGAATCTGCCTGAATATGTGACTGAACCTACAACACGTTTCCGTTTGCCGGATAACCAGCGTCATCCTGAATTCGGAAATAAGATCGATCTGACTGAACTTGAGTTGAGCGGTCCTTTCCGTCTTCTGGAAGGCATAGGAACTGACTGGAAGGCATTGCAGATGGGGCAGCCGCTTGATTTCGATGCAAGCGGTTCAATCGATATTCCCATTCCGTCCGATTTCCTGCGGAACAGTCCCGATTCGGTCACACTTTGCATTTCTGTGGTTCCCTTGTGGCCGGTGGCATATGACCGCAGCAACCGCCTGGGCGTGAGCGTGGATGCATCGGACCCGATTATCTGTGAAAACCGCTTTCAGGAGTGGGGACGTGATTGGAAAATCCAGGTGCTGGAGAACCGCAAGGAGTTTGTCCTTACATTGCCTTTGGAAAGGAACCGTTACAATCATACTATCACATTATCCATTGTTGACCCCGGTCAGATTGTACAGAAAATCACGGTACTGTAACATTATATGTCAATCAATATGAAAAGGAAAAATCTGGCTGTCATGGCCATTATCACGATCTGCAGCGTCTTCATCCAGAAAGCCGATGCTCAGAATCCGGTGTCAGATGCATCGGCATTGCCCAATCCGACAATGACTCTGAAACTGTATCCTCAGGGACAGGAGTCCGATGCCGGAATAGTTGAGAAAGGTGTTGCCGTCACCCTGGGCCCGGGTGAATCGAACGGAATCAGTGGCGGTGAACGCTCCATGCGCAGCGGATGGATTTTCAATATAGGTGACAGTGCCCGTATGGATATCTATCTTCCCGGAAAGGAACAGAATCCCAACGGTCAGATGGTTGTGGTCATTCCAGGAGGCGGATACCAGTTCGTGTCGGCCGGCAATGAGGGACAGCAGGTGGCAAAGTGGCTGACGGAGCGCGGCATTGCCGCATGTGTGGTAAAGTACCGTCTGCCTAACCGCCACAGACAGGTTCCTTTGATCGATGTCCAGAACGCTTTCCGCTACTGCCGTGCCCATGCCGGCGAGTGGGGCGTGAACCAGATTGGTATCATAGGCTTTTCTGCAGGAGGACATCTGGCTGCGTATGCATCGAACTTCTTTACGGATAGTGTGACACGTCCTGATTTCTCGATTCTGGTGTATCCGGTGATTACGCTTGAACGCGGCATCACCCATGAGGGTACCCGCCAGCTGCTGGTAGGTGAAGACGAGGACCTGATCCGTGCCTATTCCATGGAGAACTGCGTCACTGCGAATACTCCACCGACATTGCTTCTGCTGAGTGCCGATGACACCACCGTTCCTCCTGTGAGCAGTCTGCGGTACTTTGAAAAGCTTAATGAAAACCATGTGATGGTCCAGATGTGCATTTTCCCGAGCGGCGGCCACGGTTATGGCTTTACCACCCCGGCTCTCGGTAACGATGCTCTTGGTCCTCACCGTGACCTGTTCTTCGAAAACGTCTCTCATTTCCTTGAACAGGTACGCTTGAAATAATTGAATATATGCTTGTCATGACAACGTTCAGGAAATATCTGCCTGTATTGCTCGCATTTCTGTCCGTTACAATGGTTTCGAGTGCCCAAACGGCTGTAGGGTTCGGATTGGAACGGCATGATGACGGACATTATTACTTCCAGGCTTCCGTATGTGGCCAGCAGGCAGAGATCATGCTGGAGTCGGGTATTCCGGCCTTTCTTGTGGGGCGGGATTTCTATGAAAGGAAAATGAAGAACATCGGTCTGGAATTTGAAACGTCTGAATCGAAGATGCGTCTTTTGACAGATGTCTATCAGATTTCCTTCCAGACAAAGGGCAAAATTGCTGTCGGAAAGGCCGTCTACGATGGTCCGATATTCATTCTTGACGGTTTTGACGGATTCAGCCTGCCAATTCAGTATCTGGAAGATGCGGTTACAGGAAAAAGGGTGGTATCGATTGATCTGGCCAGAATGAGCATGTCAGTGGGAGGCCCGGTAACCAGACAAGGGCAGAAATACAAACTTGCCTATGAGAAGGATACGGGACGGCCTTTTATCAATTCCAGTTTCACGATTGACGGATGTGAATTCAACGGCAAACTGCTGGTTGACTTCGGCAATCCCATGCTGTTGTTCCTTTTCCGTCAGCACCGCTGCCTGAGGAACGCCGTGAATAAAGGTCGGATAGAGCTGCAGAGTGCATTTGACGGGCAGGGACGTCTTGTGTCACAGGGCTTCATTGCAAAAAGCGTGAAGCTGTTCGGCGTTGAATACAAGGACCGTACCATTGGCGTTACCGGCAAGTACAAAAACGCCACTGAACTGGGTTTCCTGGGAACCCCGTTCTTCGATGCTCCGGTAGT
>JAZUEH010000071.1:0-1664 GCA_045640065.1 Bacteroidaceae bacterium | reverse complement strand
GATGGTGTTCATCACCAAGTCACAGGGAGGGATAGATGCCATCAGCGCCAAGAGTTGGGTGTTCCTGATTCTGTCCGGACTCGCTACCGGTGCATCATGGCTCTGTTATTTCAAGGCGCTGCAGATCGGAGACGCTTCGTTCACAGCTGAAACATCGCGGAAATAAAATTATCTTTGTCCATGGAGTCGGTGACGGCGTCCTCAAGGCCGCTATCAGGGATGAACTGGACACCGTTTACGCCATTTCATGCTCCTGGAATCCTTATGGAGACAGGGCGACTGCCGTGACAATCAAATAGCAACAATACATGAAGAATACTATGACAAGCAACTTGTGGCTGGTTTTCGCGCTGCTCTCAGCGCTGTTTGCGGCTCTGACGTCCATCTTTGCCAAGGTGGGAATAGAAGGAGTCAATTCGAATCTGGCAACCGCTCTCCGCACCATTGTGGTGCTCATCATGGCGTGGGGGATGGTGTTCATCACCAAGTCGCAGGGCGGAATCGATGCCATCAGCACCAAGAGCTGGGTGTTCCTGATCCTGTCAGGACTAGCTACAGGTGCGTCATGGCTCTGCTATTTCATGGCTCTGCAGATCGGGGATGCATCGAAGGTCGTGCAGGACGACAAGATGAGCAACGACATAACCATAAACCTTGCTGTGATCTTCCTTCATGAAAGCATCACCGTAAAGAGCGCGATAGGGTGTCTTCTGATAGCTGCAGGTACCCTGTTGATGGTGCTGTAGTCAAATTGTGATATGAGTCAGGTATGGATAAGTGCGGCGGGCCTGAGCCTTGCCACAATCATCGGAGCCCTGCTGGGCTTCATCATAAAGGCGCTTCCCCACAAATGGAACGATGCCGTACTGGGATACTGCGCGGGCATCATGCTGGCGGCGTCCACAATCGGCCTCATCGTCCCTGCGGCTGAGTCAGCCGGGCTCGGCAGGTGGTGGCTGATCCTGATAGGAGTGGTCTGCGGTATGCTGTTCCTTAATCTTCTGGACCTCGTAACTCCTCACCTACATAAGATAACGGGGCTTGATGCGGAGGAGCACAAGAACAATGCTTCGCTCAACCACGTCCTCCTGTTCGTCATGGCAAATGCGCTGCACAAGCTGCCGGAGGGCATAGCCGCCGGTGTGGGCTTCAATGCTGCCGAGACATCCGATGCATGGGCCGTGACTTTGCGAATCGAACTGCAGAACATCCCCGAGGGAATGGTCGTGATGGCGCCGCTTCTCATCGCGGGAGTGAGCAGGCTGAGAACCTTTGCCATATCCTTCATCATCGCCCTGCTGGAAGTGGTGGGAGTATGGATGGGATATGGTATTGGCGCCATCTCGGAGGTCCTTCTTCCGGTGATGCTTGCGATGGCGGGAGGTGCAATGCTCTATGTCGTCAGCGACGAGATGATTCCCGAAACCCATGCTCACGGGTTCCAAAAGACCGCCACATATGCGCTTATTCTGGGTTTCGTGACCCTGGTGTTCCTTGAAATGGCTTTTTGATGGATTGATTGAATATGGAAGAACCGATACTGACCGCACATAACAAGTCTGAATGGGAGCCAGCCCATACGTCCGGATCGGACATGTGGATTTGTTCCAGATTGTAGAACTTCATAACTCAATGAGTCGTGAAGGTTCCAAGACAGATAGACT
>JAZUEH010000070.1:0-2241 GCA_045640065.1 Bacteroidaceae bacterium | reverse complement strand
ACAAGGCTCTTGAGAAGCTGGCAATGGACAATGAGGACTATGATTTTGCTGCAAATTCTTCAGCTCAGATCACGGAAATGATTGCCCAGTTCAATGACGGCATTGCCGCTCTTGATACACGTAAGGAACTCATTGACAAGTATGTTGCCAAGATTGGTGAGATGCAGGCTCTTCTTGAAGATTCACTGGCACGCAAGGGTTATGACGAATATGCTGCCCTTGAGGCTTCTTATGCAGCCAACAAGGACGCTGATCTGATTGCTCCTTCCGATGAGGAACTCCAGGCAATGTATGACGCCATCTGTGCTGACAAGAACGGATACGTATTCCGCTGCGATCTCATTGATGCCAAGACCCGTCAGATCAAGGAGCTGTTTGCTCTGAATGCGAAACTCGGTTCTGACTTCGGCGGAAACAAGGCCGCTCTCCAGGCACAGATCGAAGCCCTTACCGAAGGCGATGACAATCTGGAGGCAATGCTCCGTGCAGAAGCCATCTGGCACATTACCGAAGCGTTGAAGAACAATGATCCGGTCGCAACTGGTCTTGATATCAGTGCTGTCGTTCCCAACTACTTCATGTATACAGCTGCCCAGGCAGACGTTGACATGCGAAAGAACAGCAGCGGCAAGTGGGTCATCATTACTCCTTCGACCACAGCAGTTCCTGCCTGGACCGTTTCATTCGCCGGTGCATACGGTGGTTCAGGTGCAGCATATCCGGGTTCAGCCGCCATGGATTGGGAAGCCGATGGCCACATCTTCATTGGTGGTGTCCACTTTGAAAACAACACTACCGGTTCAGTCCAGACAGTCGTTGAGGGTCTGCCGGTTGGTTACTACAATGTGAAGGGCACATTCGGCGAAATCAATGTCTCCAATTCATATGTTGATGTCATCACTGATTCGACAAACGTTGAAATCAAGTGCTCGAAGGGCAAGAATACCGAATTCGGTGTCGACAGCGTATATGTAACTGAGGGCAGCAAGCTTGACTATTCCTGGAAGATTACCGGTGCATCAGGTTCCGGCCACTGCCAGGCAAGCGGTATGAAGCTTGTCGTGACTGCTCCCGATGCAGCATACGACTACTCGGCAGCAGCCGCTGCAGCAAAGGCGGCATACGATGAAATCGTGACATTCGTGGATGGTGTCCAGACTGCAAAGAGTGTCAGATACATCGGTCTTGATGGCGTACAGATGAATGCTCCAAAGGCAGGTCAGGTTGCAATCCGCAAGACAGACCTTGGAAACGGAAGATCCAGAGTGGAAAAGGTTCTGGTAAAGTAATTTGCCTGAATATCCATACTTAATGATGGCGGGGTACCATTTGGGTGCCCCGCCATTTGTTTTTGTAAGTGAAAAGAAATATCTTTGAAGCCTACAATCAGACAATTATCATTAACAACCAAACAAATAAGGACATGAAATCAAAATTCGTTCTTCTGGCAGCAGCCCTTCTTGGTTCTGCATTTGCAACGGCCCAGAATCCTATCATCAGAGACCAGTTCTCGGCTGACCCGTCAGCTCTGGTAGTAGGTGACCGCGTTTACGTTTTCCCATCGCATGACATCAAGGCTCCCGATGAATACGGGCGCAAGGACTGGTTCTGCATGGCTGACTATCACGTTTTCTCAAGTGCAAATCTGACCGACTGGACTGACCATGGCATGATCGTTGACCAGTGGACTGCACCTTGGGTGAATGAGAAGGGATATTCCATGTGGGCTCCTGACTGCAAGGAACATAACGGAAAGTATTATTTCTTCTGGCCTGCAGGCGCAAAGCCACAGCCCGGACAGCGTTTCGGAGGCGGCAACCGTGTAGGTGTTGCCATTGCCGATTATCCTGAAGGCCCGTACATCCCGCAGGAGACTCCGCTGGAAGGTGTCGGCGGCATTGACCCGTGTATCTTCGTAGACGATGACGGTACCGGTTACCTTGTAATGCCGGGCATCACCATCACCAAGATGAATGACGACTGGCTGTCAGTTTCAACTGATCCAGCAGACCGTCACCGTGTTGAGGAGGTTCCCACCAAGGGTCTTGTTGAAGGTCCGTATCTGTTCAAGCATGACGGTCACTATTACATGACTTTCCCATGGGCACGTGACGTTGAGGAAGTCCTTGCATACTGCATGGCCGACAACATCTTCGGTCCTTACAAGTTCATGGGCGTGTTCTTCGAGGAGCATGCGAACAAGTGCTGGACCAACCACCACTCGATCATCGAGTTCAAGGG
>JAZUEH010000069.1:0-1814 GCA_045640065.1 Bacteroidaceae bacterium | reverse complement strand
ATTTATGTCGTTCCGATAGGTTGTTTGAAACCGTAATTCAGAAGTTTTGTTGAAGACACACAGCATGTCCGAGATTCGGAACACATTAACAGAAAGCAATGATATCGCCAACCTGCTTTCCCTGGCTTTGGAAAACCTTGATTACGGCAATGAGCGAATCATACGCTACTCCTTTCTGATAGAAGAAGCATTGCTGAAGTGGAAGAATCACGGGATTTCCGAAAGCCAACTTTGTTTTGCCAGATTTGAACGAAAAAATGAAATAGTGTTCAGGTGGAGCATAGCCGGTGAACGCTGTGACCCATTCGCCATTGATACAGATATGGCTGACACCGACCCTGTTGTCAGGATGAACGACTTGTTGCAGTCCGGTGTGGGCACTGAATTGAAATACAAGTACAGGAGTGGGGAAAACATCATAACGCTCACATTGCCGACCAAGGATCCGGACAGGCGGCTCTTCAACAGGAATCTGACAGCACTGGCCATTCCTATAGGATTTCAGGCGCTTATCGTGGCCATCGCCAGTTACATCGACTCCTTCATGCTGGGGTTTCTCGACTCGGACGCAATGTCAGCAGTGTCACAGGTGGCGCAATTCGTCCTGACACAAAGCCTGCTTATCACCGCCTGTGAAATATCAGCCACGGCTATCATATCCAAGCTATGGAGCAATCGCGACAGAAAAGGACTTTCATCCCTCATCGGTGTGGCGATGAAGGTATCTTTCCTGCTTTCTTCATTATTTTTCATACTCTCCTTCTTTCTGCCCGACAAGGTAATGGCATTCTATACCGACATCCCCGAACTGGCGGCATACGGTACGACATACCTGCGGATAGTTTCGTTCTCATTTCTGGCTTGCCCTGTGTTTCGCGTAATGTATAGTCTTATGCGCGCGACGGGCCGGGCCGGGAAATGCCTCTTGTATTCCATTGCCGGCAGTACCGTCAATGTCATTCTGAACGCAGTGTTCATTTTTGGACTTGCCGGTTGCCCAAGACTTGGAGTAACCGGGGCGGCCATTGCTACGGTTGCCAGCAGTCTGCTCCAGCTGATCCTGGCCATAGCCGGAATTGCCAGGATAGATGGCATTCATATCTCTTTACACCGTTCTGCCGGTGTGTCAAAGGACTTTATGAAGAGGTTCATTCCAATGTGTGCGCAGTTTATGATATGGTGCGTCGCCGCCAATATCATTTCAGCCGCTTTCGGACATATGAACTCCGACATCATGGCCGCCAATTCATTGATAACCATTGTGACGGGTATGGTAACCTGCATGAAGACCGGAGTTGCAACCGGTTGCGGAATCCTGATGGGAGGATATCTGGGCAAAGGGGATTCTGACAGGACCTGGAAGATGAGCAGGGTTATGCTTTCAACGGGAGCGAAATGGGCAGTGCTTTGTGCAGTTCTGTTGTCCGTCACAGTCATTGCGGCCACATTCCTGCCTATTGACTTGAGCAATGATGCAAAGCGTTATACATATTTCCTCATTGCCATCTGTTCGGTCAATATTTTCTTCTCATTTATGAATGCAATCATCAATCAGGGAGCGCTGTACGCCGGGAATGACACGAAAAGCGTATTGTTGATCGATACAATGGTAATGTGGTGCATCCTTGTACCCGTGGCCGTGGCCGGAACTTATTTTGTTACAATCCCGGTCATCATAATGCTTGTCGTTTTGAGAATTGACGAAGTTTTGTCTTTCCCATTAAAATACAGAAGATATTTGAGCGCCCGATGGCTGAAAGGCGCATAGTGTCACAATGTATGTCAAATAGAATAAAAATAGCCGTCATAGGCGC
>JAZUEH010000068.1:0-53302 GCA_045640065.1 Bacteroidaceae bacterium | reverse complement strand
CGTGGAATGGCCAAAAAGCGACAAGGCCTTTCAGGCGTGAAGAAACGCGGCTGTCTGAGCGGCAAAGCCGCGAGTTCCGCGTTTCAGCCTGAAAGGCCGCAGGAGCAGGCCATGGAGCGGCAGTTCGCACGCCCCATCATCCATCATGCAAAACCTGTATGGTTACTATATATTTCCGAAAATTTATTTCACCAGGGAAAGAGTATCCTGTGCTATCATCAGCTCTTCATCGGTAGGAAGGACCACGACCTTGACCTTGGAATCGGGTGTCGAAATGATACCGTCTTTACCGAATTTGATCTGGGCGTTCTTTTCGCTGTCAAACTGAACGCCAAGGAATTCCAGTCCCTGACATACAGCCTCGCGTACCTCGTCACGGTTCTCACCTACTCCGCCTGTGAACACGATCACATCAACGCCACCCATGGCGGCAGCAAATGCACCGATGTACTTCTTTATGCGGTATGCATACATCTTCTTGGCCAGATCGGCACGGTAATTGCCCTGTTCCTGAGCTGCGCTGACTTCACGCATGTCAGATGACACGCCCGAAATGCCCAGCAGGCCGGACTTCTTGTTCAGCAGATTGCTCATGCCCTTGCCGTCAAGTCCTTCCTTCTCCATGAGGAAAGTGACCGCACCACCGTCAATATCACCGCTGCGTGTTCCCATCATGATACCCTCAAGCGGAGTCAGTCCCATGGTGGTGTCAATGCTCTTGCCATCCTTTACAGCGCTGATTGAGCCTCCGTTACCAATGTGGCAGGTAATGATTCTGGAACCTTCGGCCTTAATGCCGAGATACTTGCATATTTCGCCCGACACAAAACGGTGGGACGTTCCATGGAAGCCGTAACGGCGCACACCGTACTTCTCATACAGTTCGTAAGGTATTGCGTACAGATATGCATAGTCAGGCATGGTCTGATGGAATGCAGTATCGAACACGCCCACCTGAGGTATGCCCGGAAGCAGTTCACTTACAGCTGCCACACCCTTCAGATTGGCAGGATTATGCAGTGGAGCCAGGTCGTTGCAGGCAGCGAAATCGGCCAGCACCTGAGGTGTCAGCAGAACGCTTTTGTTGAACTTTTCACCGCCATGCACCATACGGTGTCCCACAGCATCGATTTCTGAAAGTGAGTCAATCACGCCATATTCCTTGCCTGTGAGAATCTCGAAAATGAACTTTACGCCACAGGTATGCTCGGGTATCTCCTTCTCGATGATGTGTTTGTTCCCTTCAGCATCGGTCAGTTTGAGGAACGAACCATTCATTCCGATCTTTTCAATGCCACCCTGGGCAATGACATCACTCTTTTCCATATCGAACAGCTTGTACTTGATTGACGAGCTGCCGCAGTTCAATACAAGAATCTTCATTTATGCCTGTTTTTTTGCTGCGATTGCCTGATTGGCGGTAACAGCGATCATTTTATATACGTCATCAACCGAACAGCCGCGTGAAAGGTCATTGACCGGACGCGCAATACCCTGAAGGATAGGACCTATTGCCTGGGCACCGCTGAACCTCTGAACCAGCTTGTAGGATATGTTTCCTGACTGAAGGTCCGGGAACACAAGAACGTTTGCCTTGCCGGCAATTTCCGAGCCGGGAGCCTTGCTTGCACCGACTGACGGTACTATGGCTGCATCGGCCTGAAGCTCACCGTCAATCTTAAGGTCCGGGGCAAGTTCCTTGGCCATCTGCAGGGCCGATGTCACCTTGTCAACGACCTCGTGCTTGGCTGAGCCCTTTGTCGAGAAGCTGAGCAGAGCGACACGCGGATCCTCAATTCCGGCGACTGCGGTTGCAGTTCCGGCCGAAGCCACGGCAATCTGTGCCAGCTGTGCGGCATCGGGCACCGGAGTGACAGCACAGTCAGCGAAAACCAGGATTCCGTTATCGCCATACTGGGTTGCAGGGGTTATCATGACGAAAGCGCCTGAAACGACCGAGATGCCAGGAGCGGTCTTGATGATCTGCAATGCCGGACGCAGAACGTTGCCGGTCGTGTTGCGGGCTCCCGCCAGCTGACCGTCAGCCTCGCCGCTCTTGATGATGAGACAGCCAAGGTAAAGCGGGTCAAGCACCTTCTTCTGAGCCTCTTCAATGGTCATGCCCTTGTTCTTGCGGAGTTCGAACAGAAGATTTGCATATTCCTGACTCTTAGGATTGTTTTCCGGGTCAATTATCGTTGCCTTTGAGATATTCCCAAGTCCCCACTGCGAAGCAAGAGACATGATTTCATTCTTGTTGCCAATTATCACAAGGTCAGCCACGCCATCGGCCAGGACCTTGTCGGCTGCCTTTAGGGTACGTTCTTCAGTACCTTCGGGCAACACTATGCGCTGCCTGTTCTGCTTGGCACGCGCAATGATCTGTTCCATCAATTCCATATATTCTTTCTAAAATAATACCGTTCTGCAAAATTACTCAAAGTTTTCCATCACCATACTGTTTCCGTCAAAACAGGCATAGGTACCAAGCTGCATGAAGTCCCCAAGAATCATGGCCCGGCTATTTCGCGTCAGCATGAGGTCAAGTTCTATGTGACGATGGCCGAACATGAAAAATTCCACGTCCGGATCAGTTTTCAGATACTGCTTTGCGAACTGGATCTGGAACTCATTGTCCTCGCCCATGTACTGCGGATTCTTACCATCCTTCCTGTGCTCCAGCATGCTGTGTCTGGCCCATGCCTGCCCAAGATACATGCTCCATCTGGTTGGAAGAAGCGAGAAAAGGAACTGGCAGAAACGATTGCGGAAGACCGGTCTGGTAATTCTGAAGAAAAGGCCCGGATCGCCAAGTCCGTCACCATGAGCCAGATAGAAACGGTGTCCCATAATGCTGCAGCACTCCGGTTCCCCATGCAGTATGACACCACACTCCTTCTCCAGATACCCGAACATCCACATGTCATGGTTGCCTGTGAAGAAATGCACTTCAATGCCGGAATCAGTCAGTTCCGACAGTTTGCCCAGAAAACGCGTATATCCCTTTGGAACAACATATTTGAATTCATACCAGAAATCAAACATATCGCCCATCATGTATATGGCCGATGCCTTATCCTTTATGGAATCAAGGAATCTGACCAGATGCCGTTCCCTTTCCAAGGCATCATCAAAGGCCCAGGAGCCCAGATGGGCATCGGAAATGAAATATACGTTGCCGCTGTTCATATCAGTCCCAGTTCAAGCTTGGCTTCTTCGCTCATCATGTCCTGATTCCATTCCGGTTCAAAGACAAGATTCACAGTAGCCGACTTCACACAGCTCAGGCCCTCGACCCGCATACGCACATCATCCACTATGAAATCGGCCAGAGAACAGCCGGGAGCGGTAAGAGTCATGTCGACAGTCACGTTTGCCTGGTCATCGACATCGATTCTGTATATTAGCCCCAGACTGTAGATGTCCACTGGTATTTCAGGGTCAAAAACAGTTTTGAGAACTTCAACGACTCTTTCCTCTATTTCAATTCTCTCCATTTTGGAATTTTCTTCTGATCTCATCAGGAACAGGCTTGATGATGTTCCCATATAGAGGATTCTCCTTATTCGGATCGGCAAGGACACAACCTTCGACTGACGATCTTGTTGGAGCGTAATACCTTCTCTCCGGAAGGGTCGGATAACTGCCATTGACAATCATTTCCAGACAGGCTCTGATATTGTCCTCCTCAACTCCAAAATCATGATAAAGATCGTCCGGACGGTCATTATCAGGTACAAATCCATCATTCGGAATGGACTCGTTCAACGAGTTCTTGTTGAAGAATGCGATAGGAAGGAACATGTAAAGCAGTTTGCTGTAATCCCCTCTGTCATACCGGGCATAGTCAGCATCGGAGCACGGATAGAGCAGGACATACATTCCATTAGGTTTACCGTGGCTCTGCCTGCCCACCAGATTGACATCCATATACGGCCTCAAGCCGTTGATAAGGCATTCGCTGCTTGATGCAGAGTTTTCTGAAATGATAACGAACAGACGGTCAAGTGTCAGAGAGTTTTCCTGTACCTTCAATACTTCTTTGGAATCATTGAACGAAAGGGCCGTATTATGAATTGTTTTCTGCAATACCTTACCGTCGGCACTTTTTGGAGCCAGATATCCAGCCAGAGTATTGAGCGCAGTCACATCACCTCCTCCATTGTAGCGCAGATCAACTATCATCTCATTTACACCTGCATCATGGAATGACAGCATTATGCTGTCAATGCAGCCGTTGAACTGTGCCACGAATGATGTGTAATGGAAATAGCCTACCTTTCCTGTCAGTCCGGGATAGTCATCTGGACCGAATATCTTTGAAACAAGACATGGGTTCTCATTCAGGGCATCGGCCGGAGATTCCACAAACGTATGAACGGAATCTTCAAGATCCTTGAAAGTCAGTTCCTGATTTGCCTTGGCCCATTCTTTGGCATATTTATTATCTCTCACAAGGTCCATGACAGGCACGCCGCCCAAATGGGTCAGTTTCCAGCCGCGCGTGACTCCATGCCTGGCCAAAGGCGATTCGGGATAAATCATTGCAACATAGATAGAGTAGTCATTGTAGTAGTCTATTGGCTGCAGCAATGTAGCGCCATATGTCTTTTCCGCAACGCCAGTCGTCATGCTTATATAATAATCGGCATCGGCCATCCAACTCCAGCGGTCCGACTCGTGCAATGTAGCGTCAAAATACTGACTGACAGTCGAGAAAGACTGATAGTCAAGTTTATTCACCGTACTGATTACGTCATCATACCAGAAATAATATGGTAGCAACTGGTCATGATACTGTTTCATCACGTACCTGTTAGCCTGCAGTTTCTTCTGGAGTTCCTCTTCCTCCTGTGACGGATTGTCTGCAGGTTCGTCTTTTTCAACCGGATCTTTCTGGCATGACAACACTGATGCACACAACAAGACTGACAACAGAAAATAAATCTTCTTCATAATGATACTTAAATTAAAACCAGCTTCCGCTATAACCTTCCATGGTCAGCATAACTGTAATAACCTGTTTCAGTAAAAATGATATGGTCAAGCATGGGAATGTCAACAGTCCGACACGCCTGCGACAGGGAAACGGTCAGTTCATCATCCTGTCTGCTCGGTGTCGCCGTCCCTGAAGGATGGTTGTGGCATAGGGCAATAGCCGAAGCCCGATGTTCCAACGCTGCCCGCAGAACGCACCTCAAATCAACCGGAGCACTTGACAGTCCCCCCTGACTCATTCGCATACTGCCCAAAACCCTAGCGGACTGGTTTACAAAAAGAACATGGCATTCTTCAACCGGAAGGTCCGCCATCATAGGATAGAAATAGTCAAAGATATCACGTGACGTCTTTATCTGAGGCTTATATAGCGGTTCCTCCTCCCTGCGGCGTCTGCCCAATTCGCATGCCGCAAGAATGGAAATCGCCTTAGCCTCGCCTATTCCCTTAAAAGAGCAAAGCTCCCCGACGCTAAGTTTTCCAAGTTCGGAAAGACTGTTGCGGCAGGAAGCCATAACTTTTTGCGTCAAAGCCACCACCGAATCTTCAGTGTTTCCCGTGTGTATCAGAATCGCCAATAACTCAGCGTTTGTCAGCGCTTTCGCGCCCATTTGCTTCATCTTTTCACGGGGGCGATCCTCTTTGGCCCACTGTTTAAGATTCAGCTTGTCCGGCTTTTGCATCAAATGGCCTATGCCTTCACTCTACCCTGGTAGGAACCGTCACGGGTATCGACCTCAATAAGTTCACCTTCATTGATGAACAGAGGAACGCGCACCTCATTTCCGGTTTCAACCTTTGCAGGCTTCAATGTATTTGTTGCTGTATCGCCCTTCAGACCCGGCTCGGTATAAACGACCTTGAGAACGACCTTGACTGGCAGGTCTGCGTAAAGGATCTCGCCCGAAGTAGCATTGGTGACAACATCAACCACTTCACCTTCCTTAAGGAAATCAACACCGTTGATGAGGTCTTTCATAATGGTAACCTGCTCGAAATCCTCCTGGTTCATGAAGACGTAACCCATTTCATCCTGATACAGGTACTGGTATGGACGACGCTCTACACGGACATCGTCAAGTTTGAAACCAATCTGGAAAGTACGTTCCAGAACGCGGCCGTTAACGACATTCTTGAGTTTTGTACGAACAAAGGTATTGCCCTTACCCGGTTTAACATGAAGGAAGTCAATGCAGAAATAGAGCTGACCCTCCAGATTGATGCAGGTTCCGATTTTGATGTCTTGACAATTGATCATAAATAACTTTTTATATGTATTAATAAATTCGTTTTCTAAATGCAAAAGTAGTGTAATGAACTAAATGGACAAAACTTTACTGAAAAAAAGAAAGTGCTATTGCATATTAAGAAAAAAGAGAGTACCTTTGCCCACCGATTCCAAAAACTGAAGAACAATATAAAACCATATAACAATGAAGAGAACATTCCAGCCTTCCAACAGGAAGAGAAAGAACAAGCACGGTTTCCGTGAGAGAATGGCCACAGCAAACGGCCGCCGCGTACTTGCATCACGCAGAGCAAAGGGCCGCAAGAAGCTCACAGTTTCTGACGAATACTGCGGTAACAAGAAGTAATCAGAATCCTTACAATCCAGTCCAGGGGAAAGTTGCATCAGCAGTTTTCCCTTTTTTTATTGTCACAGGTAAACACACAAAAAAAAGCGGCTCCGAAGAACCGCTTTTTTTCATTACAGATATCAATCAATAGACATCCTGTGCAAATCCGGTATAACGGAAACCTGAGAACTTCAAGGTGATACCGTCTCCGTCATTGTAGAAGACATAAGCAATGATACTGTCAGCCTGCTGACCTCTTGGAGTGGTGGCAGCACCCTTAAGCACTTGTCCGTAACGGATAGTTGCTTCACATCCTGAACCGGAGTAAGAAGGAGCTGCATCAGCCTGGAATGTGAGCTTTTTGGAATCACATGAAACCTTGAACTTCTCGCCCCAGAAATAGTCGTCATCAAACCAAATTGAATCGGCATCATCTGCTGCGGTATTATACATTCTCAAGTAGCTTTTGCCGACTCCATAAAGATCTTCCCAAGCGTCATATGCATCAAGACCAGCCTTATCGAACGAACCGAGATCAATATCGCCAAGATACTCGTCATATGAACCTTCGATAGAGATAACCCATGTACCGCAAAGGTCCTGAGTGGCTACACCGCCAGCCTCTTCATCAGTATAAGGGCTGCAGCTTGCAACAGCAAGTGCGGCAAAGAATGAAAATAAAGCTATATACTTTTTCATAACAGTAATTCTTTATTGTTTAATAAGATACGGTGTAATATAAATCTGACCGGCGTAGCTTACGAAATAGGTAAGTATTCCAGTTTCCGGATCGTAGCTGGAATCATCAAGATAATCCAGAGCATCGCCCCAATAAGGAATGTAGCTGCTGAGCAATGTCAGTGTATTGTCGGCATTAAGAGCTACAATGCCACCCATGTTGGCTCTGGTTCCTATACCACGAAGCTGAGCATACCATCCGCCAAGAAGATCATCGCACTGGAAGAAGCCAGGGGCGATCTCAGAAAAATGGACGACAGGAGTTCCAGTATAAGAATAGTTCGGAGCATAATCGGCAAAGGTCTTTCCAGCCAAGCCATAAAGGGACTTTGACATATCAGCAATGTATGTTCCGGCGATAGATGCTGTCAATGAAGGATCGTATACAATTACAGTACGTTCGACACTGGCACCAAAACCGTCATTGTTGACTGCGCTGTATTCTACATAGAACAGGCCAGGAGCATTGGTAGGAATGCTGGACACCTCTTCTCCTGCAGCATCGGTGATGTTGACTACGACCTTGTCATTAACATCAACACCATTCTCAGTTGCAACTACGCCTGGATCTTTGAATGTTGTATTCAATGGAACCAGCATAGTCTCATCACCATTCATTTCGAATGACACATAATATGTAACGGTTGAAGGATCTTCAGTTGTAACCTTCTTCTCGCAGGAAGCAAGAGTCACCAGACCGCAGCAAACCATTAAGCTATATATAATCTTTTTCATATTCATGTATTTAATAGTTTACGACAAATCAGTGAATATCCCACCAAACTGGAACGTCACCGGTTTTGGCAGCAGGAGTATTCTTGTTAAGGTCACGTGCTGTCTTCGGGTAGAACATGCGCTTGATAAGACCGCCCTTTTCAATACCGTTCTGTGCAGGAACGATAAGCTGACCGGGAACGTAACTTGCAGCGTCATCAAATACCTGCTTACCTGTCATTTTAGAAACTGCAGGAACATCGGTACGGCGGATTTCACTCCATGACTCCATATTGTCCATATAGCACAGAGCCACCCACTTCTGCATATATATCTTATTCAGCTGATCGGCTGAATTTGCAGGCCATGCACCACCGGCGGCAAGGAAGTCAACAGCACCAGGAATACGCTTGGCTGAGAAGTCAGACTTGACTGCGGCTTCATAAGCGGCCTGGGCAGCTGATGCGTTGTTATTGAAACGGAGCTGTGCCTCTGCAATAAGGAACAGGAGGTTTGCCTCAGTGTACATATAAGCAGGACGGACATTACCGTCACCTGAGTTCAGCATGTAATTGACCCAGCTGACGTTCTTGTTTTTCCAGTCACCGCCATTCCATGTCTTTGTCAGAGCCTTTGCGCCAGGAATCTGTCCCAGCCATTCATCTCCGGCTGTTGACTTGCTGAAGCAATATTCGATTCTGGGGTCATCTGTTGATACCAGGTAAGCGATAATAGGATATGCTGCGCAGTGGTTTGTTGTTCCAAGAGCATAGTAGCTGGCATAGAACGGACTGCGGTTGCCATCCTGATCGGCGAAGATGTCAATCTTTGCATCACCGCTGAAGAATTCATTGTCGGCAACAAGTTTCTGGATCTTCTCCTTGTATTCAGTCATACCGGCATCGTACATACGGAAATACATACGGAGCAGCAGGGCGTTTGAATAACCGAGCCACTGGTTGGTGTTCTTGTTGAACATGAGGTCAGTCATTGTCATTGCATCGGGAGCAGCCTTGAAATCTTCAATGGCAGCAGTAAGTTCAGCAATGATTCCAAGGTATATATCCTTACCCTCATCCCACTTGGGCTGAGGAATGGCACTACCCTTAAGAGCTTCTGAATAAGGAGCATCACTGGTGTTGTCAACCATAAGCTGGAATGCGAAGGCACGCATTGCAGTTGCGGCAAGGAAATCGGCCTTATTTGAAATCTTTCCCTTTATGTCTTCGATATCCTCAAGAGCACGGGCATACAACTGCAAATAAGCGCGGTCTATTGTCTGACTCGACTCGGTAATGGAATAATTGGCAATATCATTGAACTGGTTGGCTTCAGGCATCTGTTCAAAATACTGTGCGAAGAAACCTGCATAGTTGAACATGATATCACATGAAGTTGCCATAATGGCATTCTGGACTGACGGGAACATGAGATCAGCGGTAATGGCATCACTGGCAGGATAGTTCGGATCGTCATTGATATCCAGATCACAGGAAGTGAGGGCAACAGCCACTGCACTCAATGCAAGAAGATATTTTTTCATAGTCATGTCAATTTAAAATTTGAACTTGAGGTTGAAACCGAAGTGACGTGAGCTCGGGTTGGCTGACCATTCACCGTAGTTACCGGTAAGGTCATTTCCGAATGATGTCATTTCCGGATCAATGAATGTGTTCGATTCCGGAGTCCACACGAACAGGTTGCTGCCGTATGCTGAAAGAACCACATCCTTCACAAAGATATTCTTGAACCACTGCTTGGGGAGTTCATAGCTGAGAACAACTGAGCGGAGCTTTACATATGACTTGTCAATGAGCCAGCCGCCTTCCATTTCGGAACCGCCGCCTTCCCAATAGTCATAGATGTAGCTGTTGACGCCACTCATACCGACAGCTGTAGTATTTTCAACGTATGTCACGTTACCTTCGCCGTCAACCACCTCATTCACAGAATTCGGGATGATGAAGTCGTTACGGTCATTGAATGCAGTCTGGATTGCGTTACCGGTAAAGAACTCGATGTCCTTTGTACGTGAGTACATGAGACCGCCCTTGCGGATATCCATGTCTGCAGAAAGTGACAGACCCTTGTAGCTCAGAGTTGATGAAAGACCAAGTTCGTAGTCGTAGTTGATATCACCAAGTATCTGCATTTCATCCTGTGCTACAGGAAGACCTGTTGCTGCATTGACTACAATCTTGCCGTCAGGAGTCATCTTTGGAGTTTCAGCCTTGAAGACACCTACAGGCTCGCCTACTATTGCATACAGGCCTGCGCCACCTGAAAGGCCGTAGATTTCGGACTCGCCGCCAAGACTTTCAGGAAGACTTACAACCTCACTCCAGTTCTTGGTGAAGTTTGCGCTTACTACCCATTCGAAATCGTCTGTACGGACAGGAGTGACAGAAAGCATGGCTTCGATACCCTTGTTGGTAACTTCACCGAGGTTGGTGTTCTGTGAAGTGAAACCGGTTGAGTAGTCCATGTCAAGCGGATAGATCTGCTTGTCAGTGCTGCGGTTGTAGTATGCGACATCAAATGACAGACGGTTCTTGAAGAACGCCATGTTGAGACCGAATTCAAATTCAGTGGTCATTTCAGGGCTGAGAGTCATACTGCCAAGAGTATTGCCAAGAGTATAAGCATTGTATCCTGCACCGGTATATGGGAAATTGTATGATCCCCAATAGCCGCTGCCACCAGCCTGAGCATAGACTGCGTTGGTCATATAAGGAGAAGCGTCATTACCTGTCTTACCCCAGCTGGCACGGAACTTGCCGAGATCGAGCCAGTCTTCCTGATCCTGCATCAGTTCGCTGAATACGAAGCTGCCTGTAACACCGGGATAGAAGAAGCTGCGGTTTTCCTTTGGAAGAGTTGAAGACCAGTCATTACGTGCACTTACTGTCAGGAAGAAGATATCCTTGTAAGAACCTTCGAACTGGGCATATGCGCCAAGCAGTCTGCGCTTGCTTGTGCTCTGAGAGACTGAAGGAGCCGATGTGCTGTTGCTCAGATCATACCATGTAGGAATGGTAAGTCTTGAAACTCCAGCGCCAAGACCTCTTGAACTGCGTTCGTTACCGTTGAAGCCGGCAAGTACGTTTACAGAGAAGTCACTGATCTTGGTGTTGTAGTTCAGCATGATGTCATGGTTGAGTTCCATGCGGCGGTTCATGCTCTGTGATACAGAACCCTCATTGCCGTCAAATGTAGAAGCGCCATTGAGTCCGTTATAAGTGTCTGAGAACAAAGCCACCAGATTCGGTTTACCGAATTCATACTGATTGACTTCAGTATCAAGACCCAGACGGTATGTGAACTTAAGGTTCTTGAGAATGTCATAGTCAAACTGGAACTTTCCGTAGAAACGCTCTGATGAGTATTCGTTCTTGTAGTTTTCAAGTACCCAGTACGGATTGGTGATGCCGTAAGGTGTATAATAGTAACCCGGGGTATTGAAAGGATCATTCAGATCCTTGAGGCCGATGATGCTGATGTCACGAGGAGTCTGCATGATGGCGTTATACATTGAACTTTCCTGCTGGCCTGTTGAAGCGAAGCTGTTGTGCTGGTTGGCATAGTTCAAAGATGATGAGAATGTGAGCTTGCCGGTTGTATGGCTGCCACGTGCTGAGAATGTATACTTGTCATATGAGTCAGCATCGGTAGGAATCATACCGTCATCGGCAATCTGTGAGAATGATACGAAATAGTCACTCTTGTCAGTTGCACCGTTGAATGAAATGCTGTTGTTGTAACGTACGCCAGTGTCAAAGAAATCCTTGACATTGTCTTCCATTGGCAGATACGGTTTCAACTTCTGTGAATTGTTGTAGATAGCACCGTAAATCTGCTTGGTTCCGTCAAAACGGGGACCCCATGAACCGTTCTCATCGTCAGTCTTGTCTCCATACCAGCCCATACCGAAACGGTTCTGCAGCTGCGGAAGACGCATGACTGTGCTGTACTGGATACCGCCATTGTACTCGATACCGATACCCTGTCCCTTCTTTCCTGACTTTGTGGTAATCATGACGACACCGTTTGCTGCACGGCTACCGTAAAGAGCAGTAGCAGCAGCACCCTTCAGGATAGTCATGTTTTCGACATCATCCGGGTTGACTGCGTTAGCTCCGTTACCGAAGTCATAACCTGCATTCAGACCATCACTTGAATAATGTGCACTATTGTTCATAGGAACACCGTCAATGACATACAGAGGCTGGTTTCCACCGCTCAGGGAGCTGACACCACGGATGATTACTGATTGAGATGCACCCGGGTCGCTTGAAGTTGAAGCGATCTGCACACCTGCAACCTTACCTGCCAGACTTGACATGATGTCATTGGAACGCTTTGATGAAATCTCGTCGCCTTTGATGGTTGTAGCGGCATAACCGATTGCCTTCTCAGAACGCTTGATACCCATAGCGGTAATCACAACGTCATCAATCTCGATTGAACCCGGAGTCAGAACCACGTTGATGACCTTGCGGCCATTAACCTTAACTGTTGTGGTTTCATAACCCATGAAAGAGAACACCAGAGAACCATTGGACGGCACTGAAATGGTGTAAGCACCATCAAGATCAGTGGTAGTACCTGTTGTAGTTCCCTCTACAGCAACAGCAACTGCCGGCATTGGAAGGCCGTCCTCAGCGCTGGTTGCAATTCCTGAAACTTGCAAATTCTGAGCCATGGCAAAGCCTGCGCAGAAGATTGCAGTCATCATCAAGAGAATTTTTCTCATAGAAAAGAATTTTTGTTAAACAATATATTAAATAATCGGATTTACACCGTACACTCCAACTGTGAATTCGGCAAAATTATTCATTAATCCGTTAACAAACAACAAAATGGGCCATTTTTATAACAATCTGTAACAAACCGGCAGCAGAATCACCGTGATAATGAATATTTATCAAATATATATTAGTTCAGGATAGTTGTTTTGCAAATAGTCAATAAAATGGAAATAATCACAAATCAGTCCATGACAATCTATATTATAAGGTGTACAAGCCGCGAATTCAATCAGTTTTAATAACTTTGCAGATTGATAATACTTTTACGTGAAAACCGATATGGCTAAAAATGAAAAAGGCAATAAGGCCTTTCTGAAAATACTGGCAAGCATTGCCGCAATGTGTCTGATAGGCGTAATCCTGTTGGCAATCACCATGCATTGGATTGAAAAATACACCATGCATGGTCAGAGCATACAGGTGCCCGATGTATGCGGCATGTATGAGGAAGAAGCCGGATTGGCATTCTCGTCAAACGGTCTGCAATACGAAATCAGCGACATCCGTTATGACGACTCATTGGAAGCCGGTCAGATCATTGAACAGAACCCTAAGGCCGGAGCCAACGTAAAACAGGGACGTACGGTCTATCTGACAGTAAACTCAGGCAATCAGCCCATGAAAGCAATACCGGACCTGGCCGGTAACAGTTCGCTTAGAGCAGCCAAGGCACAGCTCAGTGCAGCAGGTTTTCACCTGACTGAACCGGAACTGGTTGATGGAGATCTTGACTGGGTATATGGGATCAGGTACATGGGAAATGAAATCAACGCAGGCACAATGGTACCGGTAGGTTCGACCCTGACCATAATTGCCGGCAACGGGCTTGAGGCCTTAGAACTTGAGCCGGCCGATTCCAGCGAAATCATACAGTCCGATTTCTTTGATTTCTAACTTCTGCGTTTATGGCACGTTTTGACGAAGTGTTCGAGCCCGATGATTCCGAGGACTTTCAGGAAGACTTTTCTGAAGATTTCTCCGATGTTCAAGAAGGCGAAAGCGGTCAGCTTTATGAACATTTCCGCGTAGTTGCAGACAAGGGACAGAGCCTTCTTCGGGTGGACAAGTTCCTGTCTGACCATCTGATGCATGCCTCACGCAACCGGATACAGATGGCTGCCGATGCCGGCATGGTCATGTGTAACGGAAGTCCCGTCAAAAGCAATTACCGCGTGAAGCCATTCGACGTGATAACGGTCATGATGGACCGTCCACGATACAGCACCGACATTGAACCTGAAGACATCCCCATTGATGTCGTTTATGAGGATGACTGTCTCATGGTGGTAAACAAGCCTGCCGGACTCGTGGTTCATCCCGGTTGCGGCAACTTTCACGGCACTCTGGTCAATGCAGTTGCCTGGCACCTTAGGGATAACCCCGATTATGACCCGAACAGTCCGGCTGTCGGTCTGGTTCACCGCATTGACAAGGACACTTCCGGATTATTGGTTATAGCGAAGACACCCGATGCCAAGACATGTCTCGGGAAGCAGTTCTTCAACAAGACCACGAAACGCGCATATCAGGCACTGGTATGGGGCGTGCCTTCGCCGGCACAGGGAACCGTAGAAAGCCAGATATGCCGCAACCCCAAGGACCGTCTGCAGATGGCCGTATCCTTTGACCCTGAAGTGGGCAAGCATGCTGTAACCCACTACACCGTTCTTGAACGTTTCGGATACACATCGTTAGTGGAATGCAGGCTTGAAACAGGACGCACCCATCAGATAAGGGTCCACATGAAGCATCTTGGGCATCCTCTGTTCAGCGATGCGCGTTATGGAGGCGATCAGGTTCTCAAGGGAACCACATACAGCGGATACCGCCACTTCATCCAGGAGTGTTTCGAAACCTGTCCGCGCCAGGCACTGCACGCCAGGACCTTGGGTTTTGTCCACCCCATTACAGGACAGGAAATGTTCTTCAGTTCAGAGATTCCTGCCGACATGGCAGCTCTGCTGGACAAATGGAGGAACTATGTCAATTCCAGTGACTTTGAAAAATGACACATAATATGAAACGCAACATTGCAATTGTAGCCGGAGGCGACTCAAGCGAGAATCCGGTTTCGCTCAGAAGCGCCGCCACCATTCTGGAGTACATGGACAAGAACCTGTACAATCCGTTCATTGTTGAAATCGAGGGTAAAAAATGGGAAGTCCATCTGCCCGAAGGAGAAAAAGCGAAAATAGACCTGAATGATTTCAGTTTTACCTGGAAAGGAAGCAAGACCGTATTTGACTACGCATACATCATCATTCACGGAACTCCAGGTGAAAACGGCGTGCTGGAGGGCTATCTGAGACTGATGCGTATTCCGTTCTCCACATGTGACGTACTGGCATCGGCCCTTACATTCAACAAATTCATCCTGAACAAGACTCTGCGCAGCTGCAAGGTCAACGTTGCCGAATCGTCACGCATCCGCAAGGGGGAAGATTATGACGCCCAGCATATAATAGATAAGGTGGGACTGCCATGTTTCATCAAGCCCACGGACGGCGGTTCAAGTTTCGGCACCACAAAGGTCAAGTCACGCGACCAGATTGAAACTGCCATCAGCGCAGCATTCCAGGAAAACGATGAGATAATGATCGAATCATTCATGCAGGGTATAGAAGTGACTAACGGCTACTACAAGACCAAGAAGGGAGAAGTGCGATTGCCGGTAACTGAAGTGGTACCACAGACTGAATTTTTCGATTACGATGCCAAATACAACGGCATGGTGCAGGAGATCACACCGGCGCGCATTTCAGACGAACTGCGCAACCGCATCCAGGACCTGACCGCAAGAATTTACCGGTTGCTTGGCTGTAAGGGCATCATCCGCAACGATTACATAATCACTGACGGTGACACGATCAATCTGCTTGAAGTCAACACCACTCCGGGCATGACCGCCACCAGCTTCATACCACAACAGATCAAAGCAGCTGGTCTCAACCTGACAGATGTGCTGACTGATATCATCGAGGACAGTTTCTGACTCTGAAAATACTGACAGACAACTATGGACATCAAGACAGCCATTCCGGAGAAATTTGGCGGAATAAGACCGTATGAAGACTGCGAACTTCAGGCGGCAATCGATGCCCTAATGAACGACCCGGCCTTCCGCCACAACATGAAACATGTTCTGGGAAATTTTCCGCTATGGCCTCTGCGTCTTTACCTGAGACTGTTCAGAACCATTGACGGTTTCCAGAGAGGCATTGTAGTTCCATGGCTGAACAGACTTCTGAAAAAGAAATCCCTTGGACTGGATTTTGATTTCAGCGCCATTCCCGAAGGATATCAGGATATGCTGTTCATATCCAACCACCGGGACATTGTACTCGATTCGGGAATTCTAGACAAGATTCTGCTTGACAGTGGAAAACACTCGGCACATATAGCGATAGGCAACAACCTTTTCATCTATCCCTGGATTGAAAACATAGTCCGTCTGAACCGAAGCTTCACAGTGAACCGTTCAGCCGGAGCACAGGAACTGCTTGAATCGTCAAAACTGCTATCCGAGTATATCAGTTTCGTGGTCCGTGATAGGCACATGCCCGTATGGATTGCCCAGCGTGAAGGCAGAGCCAAGGATTCAAACGACCGGACCCAGAGAAGCGTGCTGAAAATGCTGGCCATGTCTGACGGCGGGTCCGATGTCCGCCGGACACTGGCTTCTCTCCATATCTGTCCCCTATCCATAAGCTACGAGTATGACCCATGTGACTGGCTGAAGGCACAGGAGTTCCAACTCAAGCGTGACAATCCTTCGTTCCGCAAAAGTGCCAAGGATGACCTTGAGAACATGAGAACCGGAATATTCGGTTTCAAAGGCCATATCCATTACTGCACTTCGGGACCTGTCGATGACGAACTGATGCAGATTGATGCTTCACTCCCCCGTAATGCCCAACTTGACCAGGCTGCTGAGATCATTGACCGCCACATCTTCAAGGACTACCGAATCTGGCCATGCAACCGTATTGCATTGGACATGCTGCGCGGAGACCATTCCCAGTCAGAATATTACAGCAAGAAGGATGAACAGGGGTTCCTTGATTACCTTAACGGACAACTTGCCAAAATAAGTATACCTGACCCTGATATGGATTTCTTAAGACACACCATTCTGGAAATGTATGCCAATCCTCTCATCAACCAATTGAACGTACAATGAAACGGATTCTGATACTGAGTGCATTGACATCAGTCTTGTTCACATCGTGCTTTGACATTGAAACAGGCAGTGAAAATGAATCCCCAATCGAGGGATTCACGACATGCTTCACTGACATTGCAGGTCATATCAGTGTACTGAAAGACGATTTCGGAGGACAATATATGGTCAAGGACAATGATTTCGAGCTCGAAAAGGATTCGGAATGCCGGTTGGTATGTTCTTATTTAATTGATGATAAGAACATAGCTGAAATACAAAGTTATAATATTCCTTACACCGGAAAGCCAGTTGACATTAAGGGCATCAGGAAAAGTGACAGGATTTGGGATCCCTTGGATGTAGAATCAGGGTATATAGGAAGTGGGCATCTCAACATGGTGTTGAAGATTAAGGTTGGAAGTGAAGATTCAAAGCATATTATTCTCCCCGTCCTGCTGGATTCCGATGACAAGGTAATCCTGTCTTTTATCCATGATGCCGGAGAAGACAAACTGCATTACACGAAAAAAGCTCTCGTTTCAATACCTCTGGACGGGATTGGGCTGCAGAAGAACGATACAGTCTTCTTCACCTGCCATGGCTATGAAGAAGACTGCAATATGAAATTCGTATTCCGATAATTCCGGAATCGGATTCCTTGTCATTATCGGATCAATCCAACCCTTCAAGTATCATCTTGAGCACAACAGTTGCCGAAATCTCGCGGTTTGCGGCTTCAGGAATAACCAGCGAACGCGGCCCTTCAATTACACTGTCCGTAACAATCATGTTACGACGTACCGGCAGACAGTGCATGAAGTAAGCATTGTCTGTTACGGCCATCTGGCGTTCGCCTATGGTCCAATTGCGGTCTGTACTCAGAATCTGTCCGTAATGTTCGGGGCTTGCTGCCGACCAGTTCTTTCCGTAAACGAACTGAGCCCCTTCAAATGCCTTCATCTGGTCATATTCGATACGTGCTCCTGCCGTAAACTTTGGATCCAGCTCGTAACCTTCAGGATGGGTAATCACGACATCATATCCTGCAGCGACCATCCACTGGGCAAACGAATTAGGCACAGCCTGAGGCAGGGCCTTGGGATGCGGAGCCCAACTCATGACCACCTTGGGACGTTCAACGGTCTTATGTTCCTCAATTGTGATATAGTCGGCAAAACTCTGCAGAGGATGTCCGGTGGCAGCCTCCATTGAAAAGACCGGGCGGCCGCTGTATCTGATGAACTGGTTGAGAATCTTCTCCTCATAGTCATCCTCACGGCTTTCGAAACGGGCGAACGAGCGTACGCCTATGACATCACAATAGCAGCCCATAACCGGAATAGCCTCAAGCAGATGTTCGGACTTGTCACCGTCCATAATGACACCGCGCTCCGTCTCAAGCTTCCACGCACCCTGGTTCACATCCAGGACAATCACATTCATGCCCAGATTCATAGCAGCCTTTTGAGTGCTGAGACGTGTACGAAGACTTGAATTGAAGAATACCATCAGCAATGTCTTGTTCCGGCCGAGTTCCACATATTTGAAACGGTCTTTCTTGATTTCAAGTGCCTGCATCAGAGCAAGATGCAGGTCCCCTATATCCTGCACTCCCGTAAAATGTCTCATTGCCGTATGTTGCCGGACGGGTTCATTGCCTGAAAGTATCTGGAGAGCCTGTTCCTTATCCTCAGGATTCACCATGACACGATAATCACCTGCCATAACCGAATAGGTTGACAGGATAGCGCTCATGGTGTTGTTCATTACCATGGCAGAAATGCCTGCATCCTCAAGTCTGGCACGCACAATCTCCGCTTCAAAGGCACTGCCCTTGAATATGCAGACCAGTTCACTGTTCTGTCCGTCCATAATATAATGTTTTTAAATTTAAACCAAATGCGCAATCAGTGAATCCCTGTCACCTTCCAGAAAATCTATGACAGGTATCTCTATCATTGTATAACAGCCGGGAGACTGACGCATGGCGGCGCGAGCTGCACCGACCAGTATCTGTGCTGTCAAAGCCGGATTGTTTATCTTCATGTCAAATTCAAAAAGCTGGTTCTGGGTCTTTCCGCTTACGCCCTTGCGGATCAGATTGACGCCATGTCCCATATCCTTTACGCTATCGACACTTTCAACCTGCATCACATGGGTCTCATCATTGACAAAATATGGATCGGCCTTGATGGCGGCAGCTACAGAAGCCAGCTCATAGCCGTCAAATAATTCAACATATACCATTCTACGATGAATGCCTGTTCCCACAGGTATTGTCATTGACAGAGCATCCTTCACGCCCTCAATGGCCTTGCATGCCACTGAATGGCCCATGCTCATTCCGGGACCGAAATTCGTATAGGTCAATCCCTTTGGAGCCATGGCCTGCATAAGGGCACGGACAATGGAATCGGTTCCCGGATCCCATCCTGCAGATATCACAGCAACTTTTCCTGCCTTTTCAGCAACCTGCTGAAGGGCTTTTCTTGTTTCTGGAATGAGAGAATGTATATCAAAACTGTCAACCGTATTGATTCCCAAAGGCAGTATCTGCGATGCATATTCCTGAGCCTTGCGCGACGGCACGGCCAATATGGCGACCTGAGGTTTGTCAGGCCCTTTGAGTTCGGAAATTTCCTTTACAATCTTATAATCTGTCAATTCCTTTGGGCAGTTGATTGCACCGGCACGGCGCACAATACCTGTCACCTGAAAATCGGGGGCTGCCTCAAGCGCCTCCAGTACGAACTTTCCAATGTTTCCATAGCCTACAATGGCTGCTTTGATTTTTTCCATGTGTATTCCGTGTAAGTTATCAGCGCAAAAATAATGGAAATGAGACAAAAAAATACCTCCCGACTGTACAATAATTGCAAAGTTCGCGCGTTATGTACCAACAATATACACGCGCACACATTATGATTGAATTCATTCAGGGAAAAATCGAAGACCTGACGCCCACACAGGCAGTCCTTCTGACAGCCGGCGGTGTAGGTTACGGAATGAACATATCGGTAAACACATTCACAGCCATTCAGAGCAGGCAGGAAGCACGTCTATACGTCTATGAAGCCATACGTGAAGACGCCCACATCCTGTACGGCTTTGCAGACAAAGTCGAACGCGAACTGTTCATTCTGCTCATTTCTGTCCCTGGCATTGGAGGCGCATCGGCCCGCATGATACTCTCGTCTTTCACGCCCGACGAACTCCAGGCCATCATCAGCAGCGGCAATGACGCCCTGCTCAAGAAGGTCAAGGGTATTGGAGCCAAGACAGCACAGAGAATAATCGTAGATCTCAAGGACAAGACGGTTCTGGCAAAGTCCGATGCATCGGTTTCGGGTCTCATGCCGGATATAATGACCGGCCAGGTTGCTGATGAGGCCACCAGCGCCATGACAGCACTGGGATTCCCTGCTGCAGCTTCCCAGAAAGTGGTTGCCGCCATACTTGGCGAACAGCCGGGCATAAGTGTGCAGGAAGTCATACGCCTGGCTCTGAAACGGATCTGACGGCTATCATCCGCGGGCATGAGGACACTCCTGAGAAAGGCATTTGCAGCGATGACGGTTCTGTTTCTGAGCGGAACCGCACACATGCTTGCGCAGGATGGTCCCTTTTCACTGCCATACCCGGAAAACATCAGCGAATCCATCGATTATGACGACCTGTCCGGCAACTACCTGCGCGGTCTCAAACTGAACGGGACCTTCCTTGAAGTCCCTACCCTGATGACGCCAAATGAATACGCCAGCTGGAAGATGCGTCAGGACATGAATGCCTATTTCCATGACAAATACAGTGAGTCGCTGAAGGAGCAGGCCGATGACAAGTTCGACTTCACGAACATGAAATTCGACCTTGGACCGGCAGAAAAGATATTCGGTCCCGGTGGAGTACAGATAAGGACCAGCGGTTCCGCCTCAATCAAGCTCGGTTACAATCATACCCGTCTGGACAATCCTTCCCTTTCCATGCAGAACCGCAAGAACGGCAGCTTTGACTTTGACGAGCAGATCAACCTGAGCATAAGCGGCAGCGTCGGCGACAAGATCAATCTGGACCTGAACTACAACACCGAAGCCACCTTCGATTTTGACGCAAAGAAGATCAAGCTACGCTATGAGGGCAAGGAGGATGAGATCATCCGTCTTCTGGAAGCGGGCAATGTCAGTTTCCCATCCAATTCATCGCTCATCCAGGGTGCCACATCATTGTTCGGAATACGCAGCGACCTGCAGTTCGGCAAGCTGAACCTGCAGTTGGTTCTCTCACAGAAGGAATCCACATCGACCTCAGTCAGCAGCAAGGGCGGACAGCAGGTCACTGACTTTGAGATAGATGCCAGCAACTATGACGAAAACCGTCACTTCTTCCTGGGTCACTTCTTCCGTGACAGGTATGACGAGAACATGTCCATGCTGCCGGCCATAGTTTCAGGAATCCAGATCACACGCATTGAGGTATGGGTCACCAACCGTAAGAGCAGCTATGACAATCCCAGAAACATAGTAGCTTTCACCGACCTCGGCGAAAGCGAACATATTTCGAATCCAATGTGGAGGGCCGATGGCGGTCCTGCCGCATCAAACGGAGCAAACGACCTGTACCGTACACTTCTGAACCGGTATTCGGAAGCAAGAGACATAGACCGTGTAGCGACCACATTGGGAGAGAGTCTTACCGGAAGCTCAGATTATGAAAAGATTTCCAATGCCAGAAAGCTGGATTCCAACGAGTACACGCTGAACAGCACGCTGGGCTACATTTCACTCAAGACAGCCCTGACATCGGACCAGGTTCTGGCTGTGGCATACGAATACACATGGAACGGTGGCAGCTATCAGGTCGGTGAGTTTTCGCAGGACAACACCGACAACAGCCAGGCCCTGTTCGTTAAGCTGCTCAAGTCAAACTCAAATTCACCCGGAAGCGGCACTTGGGACCTTATGATGAAGAACGTGTATGCAATTACCCAGGGCACACTCACAGACAGGGAGTTCAAATTGTCAGTCTGCTATGCGAGCGACAGTGCCGGCAGCCGTCTCACCTATCTTCCTGAAAGCAGTCTCAAAGGCACCCCACTGCTCAAGCTGCTGGGGCTTGACCGTCTGGACGACAATCAGAATGCACATTCAAACGGTCAGTTCGACTATGTGGAAAGCTACACGGTCCAGTCACAGGCAGGCAGGATAATCTTTCCTGTCATAGAACCTTTCGGCAGTCATCTGGAACAGGCAATCGAAGACCATAACGTTGCAGCCAGGTACGCCTTCAACGAGCTATATGACTCGACACGGACCGTTGCCCGACGCATTGCCGACAAGGACAAATTCTTCCTTGTGGGACAGTATTCCGGCAGCGATCCGGGCATTCTCCAGTTGGGTTCATACAACATTCCCAAAGGTTCCGTAACCGTCACGGCAGGCGGAGCGACCCTTATGGAAAACGTTGACTATACCGTTGACTACAGCATGGGTATTGTGACCATCATCAACCAGAGCATCCTCGATGCCGGTACCCCCGTCAATGTCCAGCTGGAAAGCAACACGGAATATTCAATGCAGCGCAAGACCATGGCCGGCATGAACTGGACCTATACCCTCAGTCCCGACCTGAAGCTTGGCGGCACACTTATGCATCTGAATGAGAAGCCGCTCACCAGCAAGGTCACCATGGGCGACGAACCTCTGGTCAACACCATGTACGGACTCAACATAGACTGGCGTCATCAGAGTCAGGGACTGACCAAGCTCGTGGATCTGCTGCCGTTCGTGAATGCCACACAGCCGTCTTCCATCAGTTTCCAGGCCGAGATGGCTGCGCTCAAGTCATCGGTCTCCGATCAGGTTCAGGGCAGTTCATCATACATTGACGATTTTGAATCGGCCGAAAGCGGAATCAGCATCAAGCAGCCGTCAGCCTGGTCACTTGCTGCCGTTCCGTTCGGCATGAGAGGTTACGGGATGAGCGGTCAAGTGCAGGCAGGATACAACCGCGCGCTTCTGAACTGGTTCTCCATTGACCCGCTGTTCACCAGCCGTTCGTCATCGCTCACGCCCTCACACATCAAGAACGACCTCGACCAGCTTTCCAACCACTACGTCCGTGAGATCTACGAACGCGAACTGTATCCCAACAAGGAATCGTCATCGAGCGAATCGACCACCATGCAGGTGCTGAACCTGGCCTACTACCCAAGTGAGCGCGGTCCCTACAACCTGAATCCTGAACTTGATGCAAACGGCATGCTCCCCATGCCCGAACAGAACTGGGGCGGCATAATGAGACGGCTCTCCACCACCGATTTCGAGCAGGCCAACATAGAATACATTGAATTCTGGATGCTTGACCCATTCATTTACAACACCACGTCAAGCGGCGGTGATTTGTATCTCAACCTTGGCGAAGTGTCTGAAGATGTGCTCTCTGACGGTAAGAAGTTCTTCGAGAACGGTCTGCCGGCCAACGGTGACAGCACGCTTTGGACAAGTACTGTCTGGGGTAAGGTTCCTACCGGCAAGAGTCTGGTATATGCCTTTGACAATGCCGATGCCGGAGCACGCCAGCGCCAGGACGTGGGCCTGAACGGACTTAGCAGCGAAGAGGAGCGCCAGTGGCCGGCATACGCTGACTACCTGAACGCCATCAAGGGACGTGTCAATGCCGATGTCTACAACGCCATTTATGAAGATCCGGCGGGTGACACCTATCACCATTTCCGCGGTTCGGACTACGATGATGCCCGTCTGTCCGTGCTTGACCGCTACCGCCGTTTCAACGGTACGGAAGGCAATTCGCCCAATCTGGAAAATACCGGTGCCCAGTATGACATGTCAGCACGCACCACACCTGATACCGAAGACGCCAACCAGGACTACACGCTTGACGAATACGAGAAGTTCTTCCAGTACCACATTTCCCTGCGTCCTCAGGATATGGAGATAGGCCGCAACTTCATTGCCGACAAGCGTACGGTCAAGGTCAAGCTGAGAAACGGAGATACTGAAACCGTGAACTGGTACTGTTTCCGAGTTCCCATAACCGAATATGAGTCAGTCATTGGACAGATAAGCGATTTCAGTTCCATCAGATTCATGCGCATGTACCTGACAGGATTCAGGGAGCCCGTCAACGTACGTTTTGCCACACTTGACTTTATGACCAGCCAATGGCGCAACTATGAGCAGGCCATCGCAAGCATCAGCAACCGCAATCCCGGCATATCTGGTACATTCAGCGCCACATCGGTCAACATTGAAGAGAACGGTGACCGCAGTCCCGTCAATTACATCATGCCTCCCGGAATCACCCGAATACTGGACCCTGATCAGGCACAGCTCATTCAGGACAACGAGCAGGCCATGAGTCTCCAAGTGAACGGCCTTGGTGCAGGTGAAGCACGCGGCATATACAAGAAGAGCAATCTGGACCTGCGCAAATACGGACGCATCCAGATGTTCGCACATGCTGAAGCGCCATATCCCGATGACGGCACTCTCAAGGACGGAGACCTGAGCGTTTTCGTGAGATTCGGAAGCGACTACAGCGGCAACTACTACGAATATGAGATTCCGCTTGCCCTTACACCCGCCGGCCGTTACAGCGGCAATTCCGAAAGTGACCGACGCATTGTCTGGCCCGAATCGAACATGCTCGACATAGACCTCGAAATACTTACTGCCGTCAAGAACCGCCGCAACGAGCAGAGGAATCTGGGTGTCATCGGTGCAGGAGAACTCTATAGCGAATATGACCCTGACAATCCCGAAAACAGGATCAGCATTGCAGGAAACCCGACTCTGGGAAGTGTCCGGGCCATAATGGTCGGTGTCAGGAACAACTCCATGACCGCCAAATCGGGTCAGGTATGGGTCAACGAAATGCGTCTCGTCGGATTTGAGAGCAAGGGGGGCGCCGCAGCTCAGAGCAAGCTGTCGGTAAAACTGTCCGACGTGGCAAACATTGACATGTCCGGACGTCTCACCACAGCCGGTTTCGGCGGACTTGAGGAAAACATAGGCCAGCGCAAGACTGACAACTTCTACCAGTACAACATGAGCACGAGCTTCAATCTGGGCCGTTTTCTCCCGGAAAACGCGAAGGTATCCGTGCCTGTCTATTATTCGTACTCACGCCAGCAGAAAGCACCGCAATACAGTCCGTATGACACAGACCTCATGCTTGATGACGTACTGGATTCATACGCCCAAAGCCATGCACGCGACTCGGTGCGCAGCATTTCTCAGGAACTTACCGAACAGAAGAACATCAGCATTTCAGGCGCCAAAGTCAATATAAAGAGCAAGACTCCGATGCCCTACGATCCGGCGAACTTCAGTGTCAGCTATTCCCGCAGCACAGGCGAACACAGCAGCAGCACTGTTGACTATGAACATGATCTGAACTGGAATGCACAGCTTGGATACAGCTATTCAAGCGGGATCAAGGGCTGGAAGCCGTTCGGTGAAGCTAAAATCCAATCCAAGTGGTTCGACGCCATACGCGAGACTACCATCAATCCGCTTCCACAGAACATCAGTTTCAATACCAATCTCCAGCGCATCTATCACGAACTGCAGGAACGTGACCTGGAGTCGGGCCAGTCCGACGGCATACCGGTATCGTTCTCACAGCAGTACCGCTGGAACCGCGATCTTGCCATCAAGTGGGATCCAACTCGTCTGCTCAAGATGTCCCTGTCCGCACGCACCGGAGCTGAAATTGAAGAGCCCTATACCATTGTGAACCGCGACCTGTACCCCGACCGATACCAGATGTGGAAGGACTCCGTGAAAATGAGTCTCATGTCAATGGGACGTCCTTTGGACTACAACCAGAGTTTCCAAGCTTCATACTCCATGCCACTGGACAAGATTCCTGTTCTGGACTGGGTGACTGCCGATGGCAATTTCAGTTCATCATACTCTTGGGCACGCGGTACCACTTACGCTGACGGTTCATCGTACGGCAACATTATTTCAACCCGCAGGAACCTTACCGCCAATGGGCGTCTTAATCTGGTACGCCTTTATAATAAGGTCACATACCTGCAGCGGCTGAACAACCGATACTCTCAGGCAAAGAAGCCCGCCGGCGAAGCTGCATCAAAGAAAAAGGAGTTTAAGGAGGAGATGCTGCTTGTGCCCGATTCCGTTTACATCATCAACCACAAGTTGGGGACCGTGACCACCAGGCTCACGGCAACAGGCAAGGACGGCAAGACAGTAAAGCTGCGCTATCGCACCATTGACAAGGACAGCATATCATTCAGAGTCAAGGACACGACTGAAGTCATGTTGCGGATATTCCAGGATCCGGACCGTCCTGCCAAGACCAACGGTTTCGGTCTGCACGAAGGTATTGACATGGGACTAAGAGTGCTGATGATGGTAAGAGCAGCACAAATCAGCTACCATAACGACTACTCCATGAGTCTGCCCGGATTCATGCCTCAGTCCAAGAACTTCGGACAGAACAGTCTGAACGGTCTTCTGGCGCCGGGACTTGGCTTTGCCTTCGGCCTTACTGACGATTCCTACATTGACCGCGCCATATCAAACGGATGGCTGCTAGGCCAAGGCAACGTAGCCCACACAGCCGCATCGGCTCATAATGAAGACTTCCAACTCAAGATGACAGTGGAACCGTGGCGTGATATAAATATCAGCGCAAATGCAAGTTGGACTAAGACCATGTCAAATCAGATTCAATATATGTATGAAGGCAAGCCCACCAACCGGAGCGGCAGTTTCAACATGACGGTCTTGTCCATTGGAAGTGCTTTCGAACGCCATTCGGCCGATGGTGGCTACCACAGCCATAGTTTCGACAAGTTCGTGAACAGCCTGGAAACTTTCAGGTCAAGACTGGAACAGGTCTATACTGGAGGACACTACCCTATGGGCACCAGTCTCGCCGGCCAGACTTACAATCCCGAAAACGGAAGCGTTGACAAATATTCCGGTGATGTCCTGATTCCTGCATTCCTGGCAGCCTACACTGGAGGCAGACCGGAGAAGGCTGGAACAGACATTATCCCATCCATTCTCAGCATGATGCCCAACTGGACATTCACATATTCAGGTCTGGCCAAACTGCCTGTCATTCAGAAATACTTCAAGAGCTTCAATCTGCGCCATGCCTATAAGAGCGTCTATTCGACCGGCAGTTTCGGCACGTTCAACAGCTATGTGGAATTCATGAACGGTCACGGCTTCATTGAGGACGTTGCCAGCGGAATGCCTGTACCGAGCGGCATGTACAACCTGGGCTCAGTATCCATCAACGAATCGTTCGCCCCGCTGGCAGGCCTTGACATGACCTTCAAAAACGGCATTTCCGCACGTTTCGAATACCGGAAGACCCGTATCCTGACCCTGAGCACCACTTCCGTACAGGTTGTAGAGACCTTCAGCGATGACATAACCGCAGGAACCGGATTCAAGCTTGACCAGATAAAGATGCTGGGAGCCCAGACAGGCAGCGGCCGCAACAAGGTCAGCAATGACCTGAACGTGAACATAGACTTTTCATACCGCAATCAGAGCGCATTATGCCGCAACATACGCGATATGCAGACACAGGCTACCAGTGGCAACCGTGCTGTCAAGGCATCGTTGCAGGCCGATTACACCTACAGCCGCATGCTCACGCTCAATTTCTACTACGACTATCAGAGCAATTTCCCGCTGGTATCCACGTCCTCCTATCCGACCAGCACACACGACTGCGGCATTACCCTTAAGTTCACTCTGACCAGATAAGCAGGTGAACCTGTCCCCTGTTCACCGTCCTCTGTTCACTGCACCATCAGTAAAGTGCAGCATCAGTAAAGTGCAGCAACGGATTCAGCTATTGAAACCGGAACGAGTCCGTCAATTGGCCTGCCAGAGGCCACAGCCTGACGTATTGCAGTGGAACTGATGTCAAAAAGCGGGCAGTCCAGTATGCTGACTTTGGCTTCAGGAATGTCAGGATCTTCAGTGTAGCCCTGACGCGGATAGACTATCAGCCTGAATTTCGAGATTATGTATTGCCAGTCACGCCAGTCGCGGAAAGCCGTCCAATTGTCGGCACCTATGGCGAGAATGAACTCGCGTCTCGTGTATGACCTGCTCAGGTGACGAAGCGTGTTTGCGGTATATGACGGAACAGGCAGACGGAATTCATAGTCCGATGCCACCGCACCTTCAATGCCGCTGACAGCCTTTTTCACAAGTTCCAGACGGATATTGTTATCAAGCAGGTTCTGTCCCTCCTTCCACGGATTGCACGGAGTCACCATGAGCCAGACCTCATCAGCCAGATTCTGCTTCAGAATGCTGCGCACAATGGCAATATGGCCGTTGTGGATGGGATTGAAGGTGCCTCCAAATACGGCTGTGCGTATCTTGTCAGACATTGATGAAGCTGCTTACTGCCTGAAGTGCCTGCAGACAGGCCGTCTCCAGATCGTCATTGACTATTGTGATGTCAAACTCTGGTGCAAAGCCAAGTTCATACTCGGCCTTGGCCACACGCTTGGCTATCATCTCATCCGAATCGGTACCGCGGTTGCGCAGACGGCGCTCGAGTTCCTGAACCGATGGCGGCTGGATGAACATTGACAAAGCACGGTCACCGAAGAAACGCTTGATATTGCAGCCGCCCTTGACATCGACATCGAACACAACGTTCTTTCCCTCATCCAACAGCTTATAGACCTGTTCCTTCAGAGTACCGTAGAAACAACCGGCATATACCTCCTCATACTCAAGGAAATCATCGGCTCCAATACGACGGCGGAATTCTTCTTCTGTAAGGAAAAAATACTCTACACCATTCTGTTCGGTTCCGCGAGGCGCACGGCTTGTCGCTGAAATGGAGAAGGCCATCCTGAGTTCCGGATGTCCCAGAAGATAATTCACGATTGTAGATTTGCCCGAACCTGAGGGAGCCGAAAATATCAAACACTTGCCTTTCATACTGTCAATCACATTGCGTTCAACACCTGTTCCTTGATCTGTTCCAGTTCGTCTTTCATCATGACGACCAGATTCTGCATCTCGGCCTGATTGCTCTTGCTACCGAGAGTATTGATTTCACGTCCCATCTCCTGGGCTATGAATCCAAGCTTCTTTCCCTGGCCATGGCCGGTTTCCAAAGTCTCGATGAAATAATTCAAATGGTTGGAAAGACGTTGCTTCTCTTCGCTTATGTCCAGTTTCTCAATGTAGAAAATCATTTCCTGTTCAAAGCGGTTACGGTCAACTGCTGCTGCACCTACGGCTTCTTCAAGAGACTGACGCATGCGCTCCTTTATTTTCGCCACACGGTCCTTTTCAAAGGGCTCGACCTGTGTCAGCAGAGACGTGATGTTGGAAATCTTCTCACGGAACTTGATTTCCAGAGCTGCTCCCTCAACCTTACGGTATTCCACCAGAGCATCAATGGCCTGGTCAACAGCAACAGAAACCGCCTCCCACTCTTGGGTCGTAACTTCCTCCATCTGTCCCGAACCCATGACATCGGGCATGCGGAGTATCACGTTCAGCACATCATCGGGTTCCTGAACACCTGTCTGCCTGCAAACGTTTCTTATCTGTTCAAGATATGCGGAGAACAATGCAGTGTCAATTGTCTGCTGTGCCGTCTGCTGGGTCTGATCGAAATAAATGGAGAAATCGACCTTTCCCCTCTCAAGTTTCGCAGTAATGCGCGAACGTATATCAAGCTCATGTTCCCTGTATGCCTGAGGTATACGGGCCGATATGTCCATTGCCTTGCTGTTCAGGGACTTGATTTCAACTATCACCTTCCGGCCACCTGCTATTGTCACGGCCTTGCCGTATCCTGTCATTGACTGTATCATTGCTGAAATGCTGTTTCTTCTTTTATCCTGCAAATATACGGGATTTTGTCCAAGAAAATGGCTATCTTTGCCTAATTGTAAGTACAAGCGAAAAACAGAAATGAGTGTAATACTTCATATCGAGTCGGCTACGAGCGGATGTTCCGTTGCCGTAAGCGATGAGGGCCAGCTGGTCTTCAACAAGGAAGACCACAGCGGCAAGGGAAATGCCGTCACTCTAGGCGTTCTCGTTGACGAGGCCCTTTCTCTGGTTGACAGCAGAGGACTCAAACTTGATGCCGTTGCCGTAAGCGAAGGTCCAGGATCATACACCGGACTGAGAATAGGCGTTTCAATGGCTAAGGGCATCTGCTACGGAAGAGGTCTCAAACTGATTCCCGTTCCAACCCTGAAGCTTCTCTGCGTGCAGCCACTGCTCAGCATGGACCTGCCCGACGATGCCCTGCTCTGCCCCATGATCGATGCCCGCCGCATGGAAGTCTACGCCGCCATATACGATCGTGCCCTGAATCCTGTAAGGGAGATACAGGCCGATATCGTTGACAGCCAGACCTACAGGGCATTTCTTGACGGGCATCCCATATGGTTCCTCGGAGACGGATCCGCAAAATGCCGTGAAGCCATAGACCATCCCAATGCCCATTTCATTGAAGACATGAATCCTCAGGCCCGATGGATGTTCCCACTGGCCGAGCAGTCCCTGAACCGTGGAGAAACCGCCGATGTGGCATATTTCGAGCCCTATTACCTTAAGGACTTTGTGGCCGCCAAACCCAAGAAACTGATTTGACAACCCATATAGAACCGCACATGGATTACAACACCCAACGCAAAAGCATGCCGATGCCAGAATACGGACGCGCAGTCCAGGATATGGTTGACCATGCTCTCACCATTGAAGACCGTCAGGAGCGCCAGCGTTGCGCCAACAGCATAATAGGAATAATGGCAGGAATGTTCCCCAGCCAAAAGGAGCAGCCCGACTTCCAAGTCAAGCTATGGGATCATCTGGCATACATGTCCGATTACCGGCTGGACATAGATTATCCATATGAGATAACCCGCATTGACAAGGACAAGCAGCGTCCTCAGATGGTTTCTTACCCCAAGGGGAACATTCGTTTCCGTCACTACGGACGCATGGTGCCTGACATGATCAGAGTAGCCGTTGACATGGAAGACGGTCCGGAGCGCCGTCAGCTTGTCCGTCTGCTCGCCGTGCAGATGAAAAAGGACCTGCTGACATGGAACCGCGAGCTTTACAGTGACCGTAAAGTTGCAGATGATCTGGCTTATCTTTCCGGCGGACGCCTCAACGTATCTGACGGAGACCTCGACGTTACGTTCGCACAGGCGCCCGGAGGCCAGCAGGCGGGTGTCCAGAACCGCAGGAACAGGAACCGTCAGGGAAAGAACCACCGACGTTTCTGAATTGTCTCACCACAAGCCAAACGACACGAAACATGCCATCATTCATCATTGAAGGAGGTCGCCGACTGAACGGGACCATTTCTCCACAAGGTGCCAAGAACGAGGTTCTACAGGTACTGTGCGCAGTGTTGCTCACTTCATCGGAAGTCACGATAGAAAACGTCCCCGACATTCTTGATGTACGCATTCTCATTGACATGCTTTCACAGCTTGGCGTCAAAACCACAAGAAACAATTCCACCACATGGACCTTCAAGGCCGATGAGCTGAATATGGAATTTGCCTCAAGTCCCGAATTTGTGAGCCACAGTGCCAGTCTTCGAGGTTCTGTCATGTTGTTGGGCCCTCTGCTTGCCCGTACCGGCCATGCTCTGGTCTCCAAGCCAGGAGGCGACAAGATAGGCCGACGACGCGTAGACACCCACATCCGTGGATTCCAGGCGCTCGGTGCGACATTCAGCCAGAACAGCAGCAACGGCTGCTACGAACTGAGTGCCGACCGTCTGAAAGGCACATACATGCTGCTTGACGAAGCATCGGTTACAGGCACAGCCAACATAATCATGGCGGCAGTACTGGCCGAAGGTACGACTACAATCTACAATGCAGCCTGTGAACCGTACGTGCAGCAGCTGTGCCGCATGCTGTGCCGCATGGGTGCGGATATTAGTGGAATAGGCAGCAACCTGCTCACCATAACCGGAGTTGACGGACTTCACGGTACCACTCATTCCGTTCTGCCGGACATGATTGAAGTCGGCAGTTTCATAGGCATGGCAGCCATGACCGGAAGCCAGCTGACCATAAAGAATGTTTCTCACCAGAATCTGGGAATCATCCCTGATAGTTTTGCCCGTCTGGGAATACGAATGGAACAGCAGGACGATGACATATTCATCCCGGCACAGGATCATTACGAAATTGAATCATTCATTGACGGTTCCATCATGACACTGGCCGATGCGCCGTGGCCGGGACTCACCCCTGACCTTCTCAGCGTACTTCTGGTGACAGCGACCCAGGCCAAGGGCAGCGTGCTCATACACCAGAAAATGTTCGAGAGCCGTCTGTTCTTTGTCGATACACTCATAGACATGGGAGCCCAGGTCATTCTCTGCGACCCCCACAGAGCAGTGGTTATCGGACATGACAGGAACTTCCCGCTTCAGGCAAGACGCATGACATCGCCCGACATCCGTGCCGGAATAGCCATGCTGATTGCAGCCATGAGCGCCAACGGAACCAGCCGCATTGACAACATAGGTCAGATTGACCGCGGATATCAGAATATTGACCAGCGTCTGAACGCAATAGGCGCAAACATACAGAGAGTGGACTGATATGATAGAGATGGATCAGGTCATACGCATGGGCACTCTCCTCAAGGCCCATGGAGTGCAGGGAGAAATGGTTCTCTCCGTACCCGAGTATCTGGACTGGAGCGAAAATCTGGACTGCCTTGTCTGTCAGATAGACGGCATTCTGGTCCCGTTCTTCATTGAATCCTTCCGCGAGAAGAGCGCCACTGCAATGCTGGTCAAATTCCAGGATGTTGATAGTCTGGAAGCCACATCAAGATTCATCGGACTCAAAGTGTTCCTTCCCAAGAAGTTCGCTGTTGAATCCGATGACGACGCACTTTCATGGGAATCGTTCATTGACTGGACCGCAGTTGACAGAGAAGTCGGAAAACTGGGCACCATCACGGCCATTGATGACAGCACTGCGAACATCCTGTTCCAGATTAAAGACGGCAATCGGGTACGCATCATTCCAGCCAATGAAGAATGGATTGACGGAATTGACCAGAAGAAACGCATACTTACATTCAACCTTCCGGAAGGACTTGCAGACCTATGAAAAGCATTAAAAGGAAAAGACGCCTTATAGGCCGCAAGAGCATTCTGGACCGGATCAGATTCATGTACCGTCTGAACGTCATCAACGAAGATGAGCAGAAAGTGGTCATGGGTCTGCGCATTTCACATCTTATCATCTGGTTTGTTCTTCTCGCGATAGCTCTGTTGGGCGCCATAGCCGGAATAAGCATTTTCCGCAAGAGTCCGTCACAGACCGGAACTCTGGAACAGCAGCAGATGACACGAATGTCCATCGTTGAACAGGCACTCAAGCTTGATTCTCTGGAACAGGAGTTACACCTTCAGGACTTGTATATTCAGGCCATACAGGAAATCATAAGCGGCAACATAAAACTTGACTCAGTCTATTCGGTTGATTCGCTGACCAAAGTCCAAAGTCAGCAACTCATGGATGCCAGCAGCCGTGAAAATGAATTTGCAGAACGATATGAAGAGGAAGAACGATTCAACATCAGCAACCAGCCTGTTGCAGACAACAATCTGAGCCAGCTCTCCATGTTCAGGCCCACAGCTGGACTTATTTTGGAGCATTTCAACAACATTGAGCGCCATTACGGAGTAGATATTGCTGCCAGCCCCAACCAGAACGTAGTCGCGATAATGGACGGAACCGTCATGTTCGCCGACTATACCGCCGGGATGGGTTACACCGTATGCATAGTCCATCCAGGACAGATATTATCTTTGTACAAGCATTGTGAATCCATTCTGAAACAGGCTGGCGACAAAGTCGGCCAAGGAGAATCCATAGCCCTTGTAGGACGTGGGACCGATGACCTTCTGAAAGGATCACACCTTCATTTCGAATTGTGGTACCAGGGCCAGCCTCTGGATCCCGAAAAATACATTTTGTTCCAGTGAAACAGATTGCGATATTAGGTTCTACAGGTTCTATCGGACGGCAGGCACTTCAGGTAATTGCCGCCAATCCAGATGAGTACCAGGTATATGCTCTTACAGCCAACACGAGTGTTGATCTTCTCATAGAACAGGCTCTGCAGTTCAAGCCCGATGTTGTGGCCATTGCCTGCGAATCACTCTATCCCAAACTGCGTGATGCACTTGCCGACCAACCTATCAAGGTCTATGCCGGAGCCAAAGCCATTGAACAGATTGTCACAGCAGACCCAATTGACATAGTATTGGCTGCGATGGTCGGCTTTGCAGGGCTATGTCCCACCATCGAAGCCATAAAAGCTGGCAAAGCCATCGCGCTTGCAAACAAGGAAACAATGGTCGTAGCAGGCGAGCTCATCACCGGACTTGCACTCCAGTATAAAGTTCCAATCCTGCCGGTCGATTCCGAACATTCGGCAATATTCCAGTGCCTTCAGGGTGACCTTGACAACCCGCTTGAGAAGATTATCCTCACAGCATCGGGTGGTCCTTTTCTGAACATGAGTACCGACCAGCTAGCCACTGTCACCAAGGAGCAGGCACTCAAGCACCCCAACTGGGATATGGGTGCAAAAATCACCATCGATTCCGCAACAATGATGAACAAGGGATTTGAGGTCATTGAGGCCAAATGGCTCTTTGGAGTCCCATACGACAGGATTCAGGTCGTGGTCCATCCACAGTCTGTCATCCATTCCATGGTGCAGTACGCCGATGGAGCTGTCAAGGCACAGCTCGGAGCTCCGGACATGCGTCTTCCCATACAGTATGCCTTCTCTTACCCGAGACGACTGAAATCGGACTTTCCAAGAGTCGATTTCACTGAATTAGGGTCTTTGACATTCCTGAAACCGGACATGGAACGTTTTCATAATCTGGCTCTTGCCTATCGTGCCATAAGCCAGGGAGGCAATATGCCATGCATACTCAACGCTGCCAACGAGGTTGCAGTCCATGCCTTCCTTACGGGCCGCATAGGTTTCCTGCGCATGAGCCAGGTCATAGAGAAGACCATGGATACCGTTCCGCTACAGAGAGAATCAACACTTGAAGAATATATCGAAACCGATGCCCGTGCACGTGCCGTGGCCAAGTCATTCATTTAATATTATCACACGTATCATTTATGTCACCATTCTGGATCCGTTTCATTCAGCTCATTCTGTCGCTCACCATACTTGTAGTTTTCCACGAATTCGGTCATTTCATATTCTCCCGTCTGTTCGGAGTCAGAGTTGAAAAGTTCTACGCATTCTTCAACCCCCGCATATCACTCATCAGAATAAAGAAGGTGGGCGGTAAGGTTCGCGTGAAGTTCTTCGCCCCGAATGTTCCGGAAAGTTATGAGGAAATAACCCAAACCGATGATCTGGGCAAGGAAGTCACGAAATACAAGCCCATTGATCTGGAGACCCTTCCTGCCGATGACTGGCGCCGCGATCCGCAGAACACGGAATTCGGTGTAGGTTGGGTACCATTTGGAGGATACTGCAAGATATCCGGCATGATTGATGAATCAATGGATATCGCCCAGATGCAGCAGGATCCGCAGCCATGGGAATTCCGCACAAAGAAAGCATGGCAGCGTCTTCTCATCATGGTAGGCGGTGTGCTTTTCAACCTTATCCAGGCATTCTTCATCTACTCGATGGTACTGCTCTGTTGGGGCGACAGCTATACTCCTGCACAGAAGCTGAAATACGGAATGGAGTTCAATGCACAGGCGCAGGAAATGGGATTCCGCAACGGCGATATCATAACCGCCTGTGACGGCAAGCCAACGGTCAAGTTCGATGCCGACATGTACCGTGACATTGCCAAGGCAAGCCGGATTACCGTTCTCCGGGACGGTCAGGAAATCACGCTTGACATGCCTGAAGAACTGTCACTGTTTGATTTCACCCGCGAAACTCCGTTCGTATCAATTCTGAGTCCCATGACGGTTGACTCTGTCCTGACCGACGGAGCTGCATTCAAGGCCGGACTTGCCACAGGCGACACCATCCTTTCAGTGAACGGTGTCGTAACAGAGACATGGACTACATTCCAGATTGCCATGAACGATATGCTTACCCGTGCAGCCGATTCTTACGTAAGCCGTGATCTGACACTCATAACCGGACGTCCCGGAGCAGGACGCGACACCATCAGCCTGACAGCTAGCCAGGATTTCAAAATTGGAATCATGCACTACAGCGATGAATACGAACCGGTCTTCCTTGATTACAGTTTCCTGTCATCCATACCGGCCGGAATCAGCTACGGATGGAATACGCTCAAATCATACGTCAGCGATTTCCGTTACGTATTTACAAAGGAAGGAGCAAAGAGTCTGGGAGGATTCGGCACAATAGGTCAGATATTCCCTGAAAAATGGAACTGGCACGCTTTCTGGCTCATGACTGCTTTCCTGGCTATCATCTTGGCGTTCATGAACATATTGCCCATTCCAGCACTTGACGGAGGTTACGTACTGTTCCTGCTTATTGAGGTAATAACCGGAAAGAAACCGGGAGACAAGTTCCTGGAAAGGGCCAACACCGTTGGAATGCTGATTCTCATAGCGTTGCTCATATTTGCCAATATGAACGACGTTCTCAGACTGTTCCAGTAAGCGTCATTCCTGACTTTTTGCTTCCAGATGCTGTGTAACGAATTGAACACGGCGTTCTGACTCGTCCCTGATGGCCTGATGCTCGTTTATGAACAGCAGAAGGTTAGAAAGGTCATAAAGGCTTGCAATAGCCTTCCGGTCCTGAGCCGTCAGTGACACATTGACTGCACATTTATCTCCATTCAGCACGAGTGACATATTCGAGGCATCCCTGTTGGTGGCAATGAATGCTGCCACTCCTCCATCCTTCCCCGGATGCAGGTTACACTTTTCGTAACGGATGCCCAGATCCTCATATTCGTAGCAGTCATCGGACTCTTCGGACTGGCAATACATTTCGCCTACGCTGACCTTAATGCTGCGATGATGGATATAGCTGCCACCGCGATAGGTAGATATGAGCATGAGACGTCCGTCCTCGGCCACTTGAGCCCGCAGATAGCTGCGTGAGAGATTCTTTTCAGGATTCTGTGACGGGATAACCCAGTTTCCCATATCCTGATAGGCGGTATCACGTTCAAGCGTATAGGCAGGCAGCAGTTCAACCAGACTTTTTCTGGCTATGGCAAGTATTGAATCCTCATAGTTCAGGCTGCGGGTCTGCTCCTTCAGCTCTATTCTTTGCTGAAGTTCCAGAGCGCTGCGTCTGACATCGGCAACTGCCGGATACAGAATGCGTATGCTGTCAATTTCCTGACGGGCCGATACGAAATCACCAGCCTCAAATGCCTGTTGTGCCACGGCAAAGCGCCTGGCGGCCAACTGGGCGGATTTATCACCGCATGAATTGACTGACAAGAAGCCAACCACTGCAATGGCAGCCATGACCAATGTTTTCCCTTTCATCTGTTTTCAGAAAAAAAATAATTAAATCCACTTAGAAATGTCCGGTTGGAACATAAGTACCATCCAACACGGAAGTCAGAATACGTCCGCACTCAATTCCAATAGCCTGAGTATATATTACAGCATCTGGCTCTTCATTCAGATCACTGATTCCAAAAGAAGTTCGGTCTGTCATTATCAGGAGCACCTTGCGCTGTTTGAAATGGAAGGCACGGCATATTTCCTCTATCAGTTCCACTTCACCCGGATAATTCTGAGCCACTATTACAGCAGCAGTTGACGATATAGCATCGGCCCTCAACTGGAAGGGTTTCCGTTCAATGAAGACATGTCCCTCCCTGGCAGCTCTGGAATATGCCATTGTCACCGACGGTTCAAATGTAAATGAACGTTCCTTCAATGCAGCATCAAGGGCCACATTCTCCGAATAGGCAGCCAGACCGTACAATGCAATACGCCCGGCCTCTTTGTTTATCGGAAGCGCACCGTCATTCTTCAGGAGGACAGTTCCCTGTCTGTGACATTCCAGAATCAGACTTGAGAGTTGTATGCTGTCCCCTACAGCATCATAGTTGGATTCCTGACTTCCAGACATGGTCAAAAGCATGAATTCAAGCACATCAACCACATGTCTGTCAATTGTCGTCATATCCAATTCTCCTTCATCATACGCGCTGAGAATCGCTTCAATTGCCTTGCCCTTTGAAGAGCGGATGGCAGTCACGCCCCATCTCAGAAGTTCAGGCACCTGCCCCTCATCATAGCAAGAGGCTATTTTCATTATTCTCCGCTCAAAAACGTTCCGAAGCGAAGTCGTGTCATCAGGTTGAATCAGTACAGCAACAGGACAAGCGGCATCAGCCATTCCATGAACAATGGCCGAAGTCAGTTTCAATGCAGATTCCATTTTCTGTGAATCATCTGCACAGGCAAGAATAGGGAAGGAGCTGAAATCCAGAAAAACCGCGTCATCTGCATCAATTGACATGGGCTGTTCAATGACCAAAGCCTTTCCACAGTCATAAGCCAGTTCTTCATTTCTGCTACGGCTAAGCGAAATCAGCGCACCGTCATCCAATCCTGAAAACGGTTCAAATGATATGTCAGGAATACCGAAACGCTCTATTCCGGATATTTCAAGAGCTGTTCCTGTATCATTCCAATGGACTTCCAGAAGCTGAGCCTTCTCTTCTACTGTCAGAGCCTTTATCAGCTTGGAAACCGATGTCTCACCCAAAACCGTTCTGTCAGTGCACCCGACAGAAAGAAACAGCAGAACCATCCACGACGCTGTTCCATAAAGCAGACTCTTAAATGACTTCATATATGTAGCCTTAATCGTTGACCTGTTCAAGACCCTTCTGACGGGCCATTTCAAGCAGAAATGCAAATGCCTCATCATGACTGTTTGGTATTATTCCATCCAGTATGGCATCCTTGATTGCCGTTTTCAATTCACCGACTATGGGAGTCGGTCCAAGGCCGAACACGCGCATTATCTCAAGTCCGTCAACAGGAGGCTGGAAATTACGTATGCGGTCACGTTCCTCAAGATCACGCAGTTTCTCTCTGACAAGCAGGAAATTGGACAGATGCCGCTGCTTCTTCTGCTCGTTGCGCGATGTTATATCGGCTTCACAGAGAAGCATCAGATCATCAATGTCATCACCAGCATCAAAAAGCAGGCGCCTTACAGCAGAATCAGTAACCTCATCATCGACAATGGCTATCGGGCGCATGTGCAAATCAACCATTTTCTGAACGTATTTCATCTTCTCGTTCTTTGGAAGTTTCATACGTTCGAAAATATGCGGTACCATTCTGGAACCTACGTAATTATGATTATAGAACGTCCACCCATGACTGTCATCCCAGCGTTTGGTCCTTGGCTTGCCAATGTCATGCAGCAGGGCGGCCCAACGCAGCCACAGGTCCTGACTGCCGGCAGCAACGTTGTCCATGACCTGAAGCGTGTGCAGGAACACATCCTTATGTCCACGTCCGTTCACCGTCTCTACCCCCTGAAGGGCATACAGTTCAGGAAATATGAGTTCCAGAAGACCGCAACGGTCCAAATCAATGAAACCCTTTGATGGAATTGGCGACAGTATGATCTTGTTCAGTTCCTCGGCAATACGTTCCTTGGAAATGATCTCTATACGTTCACGGTTCTTTTCGAGTGATGAAAAGGTTGAATCCTCGATGTAGAAATTCAGCTGGGTTGCAAAACGTATGCAACGCAGCATGCGCAGGGGGTCATCGCTGAATGTAATGTCTGGATCAAGTGGTGTGCGGATAATCCTGTCCTGAAGATCATCAATACCGCCGAACGGGTCCACCAATTCACCGAACCGGTCCCCATTCAGACAGACAGCCATTGCGTTTATGGTGAAGTCTCTACGGTTCTGGTCATCTTCTAGCGTTCCGTTCTCAACAATCGGGTTACGCGAATCACGGTTGTACGATTCCTTGCGTGCTCCCACGAACTCCACCTCCAGACTGCCTTGTTTGACCTGAGCCGTTCCAAAGTTCTTGAAGAGGCTGACATGAGCGCCACGGCCTAACGCCTTTCCGTACGCTTTGGCCATTTCCAGTCCACTGCCCACCACAACCACATCAATGTCCTTGCTGGGACGTTCCAGGAACAGATCCCTTACATATCCGCCCACGACGTAACACTCCAGACCAAGGCTGTCAGCCGTTCTGGAAAGCAGTCTGAATTCCCTTCTGTCAAGCAGTCGGGCAAGTTCCTCATCACTGTAAAGTTTCACGATTACCTTTTGCTATAACCAGCACAAAGGTAAGAAGAAAAAATCACTTTTCTATCAGGCACACGGCATGGGCCGATATACCCTCCTGACGTCCGGTAAACCCAAGACCTTCGGTAGTTGTAGCCTTGATGGAGACGCAGTCGTCGTCAACCCCCATAATCCCGGCCAGCACATGCTGCATCTCGGGAATGAACGGATTCAGTTTCGGTTGCTCGGCACAGACAGTGGCATCGACATTCCCGATTCTATACCCCTTTTCGCTGAGCAGAGAGACTGTTCTGGCCAGCAGCAGCTTGCTGTCAATTCCCTTGAAACGCGGATCCTTATCAGGAAAATGGAAGCCTATATCGCGCAACGCAGCAGCACCCAGCAGAGCATCACAGATGGCATGTATCAGCACATCAGCATCGGAATGTCCCAGCAGTCCCAACTCATAATCAAGACGTATTCCGCCAATCCACAGTTCACGGCCCGGCACCAGGCGGTGTACATCATATCCGTATCCTACTCTTATCATCTTCCCAGAATTGTCTGAAGTCCGTCCATATCAAAGGAAAGGGTGAATCTGAGCGTCTGGTCCAAAGGATTGCTCTGAGCTGTCGATACCAGATAAGCCGCATCGAGTGAAAAGACATTCATTCTGAAACCTGCTCCGATTGTATAGTACTTGCGGTTGCCCTTGAACTCATCCTCAAAGTGATATCCGCCGCGCAGGAAGAACTGGTCGTTGTAATTGTACTCCAGTCCCACGCCCCAATATATTTCCCTGAGTTCCTCTTCGAATCCGCCGGGAGCATCGTGGAAAGACTTGAATATGCCGGCAATGGGCGACATCTCATTGTATCCCGTCGAAGAAAGCCATTCGACGTAATCCGATGTGTAACTCAAATCCGACGGATCCTCGCCTGGATACATCTCCTCCATGAACTGGCTGTACATCGGACGGGTGGGTACCATGAGTTTGTTGGCATCGGCATTCAGGGATATTGAATTGTATTCGTCAATCGGAACGGTCAGTCCCATACCCAGACGCAGATTGGTTGGCAGGAATTCGCTGGTCTGTCCGCCATCGTACGATATCTTGCTGCCAATGTTTGAAGCATTCAAACCAAGACCCAGTAGGCAGTCACGACGTCCCAATCCTATATAGCTCTGGTGGAACATGGAAATGTCAGCGCTGAATGCCTTGCCTGGAGTGATATCCTCCTCATATTTGTACTGCAGGTCCGAATAGATGAAACGCATGCCCACTGCAGCCGAAAAGTTCGGAGTCAGCTTTCGCGAGTAATCAAAATCAACGGCCATTTCGTATGGACGAATGATTACCTGTGTCTGGCCGCTGATGGCAATTACCTCACCAAGAGAGAAATACGTGAGAGAACCACTCAGAGCGGCATTTTCATCAAGCTTGTAGAATCCGGTAAGGTTGGCTAGGTCAATGTCGGAAACCAGTTTCCTCAACCATGGTGTATAGGCAAGTGACAGACCTGCCCCGCTCTGTGTGAAAGGATATTTGGAAGGGTTCCAGAACTGGCTGTTGTTGTCAAAATACGGGTCTGTGGCCACGCCCACATCACCCATGGCACCTGCTCTTGAGTCCGGAGCTATGGCAAGCGACGTGACACCGGTATATACCGGATTGAACAGGTCTGTCTTTTTCTGAGCGAACGTTTCAGCCCTGAAAAGGACAACGGCCAGAACGGCCAGCATTATTGAATTTACATGTTTCATCGCCTTAATAACTGAAAATGTGTCTGAATATTGCGTTCAAGGAGCGGCAATCACCATTTTACACTGTGCGCTCCGTGTGGAACTGTCATCACTCACCGTTGCACGGACTATATAGAGTCCGGCCGGAAGTCTGTGCCCGCCATTTCCGCACAGGTTCCAATCCAGCATGACCACACCGGTATCATAACTGTCCCTCCCGTCCGATGACCACTGCAACACTCCATGACTGTCATAGACCTGAACGCCGATACGGACATCCTGCATTGGACGGTCATGACTGATGATGAACTTGGTATGTTCCCGTGCAGGACTTTCTGTAACATCGACTGACACGCCTGGAGCCAGACCTTCCTCAACCTTGAATTCAAGCTGAATGGAATTCGAATTGTTCATATTGTCCCATGCACGGACCACAAGCTTATGATGGCCTTCAGGCAATGGCTCCGGTATTCTGAATCTTATTGTTCCTGAGGTCCAGTCGCCTGGTTCCTGTTCAAAATATCCGTTCAGCACCCAACTCATTGTCCTCTTGCCGTCAACGACAAGCATTATGTCGTGTCCCAAACCATTTCCTGATACATTCAAGCCCGATTCGTCACTTAAGTTGACCACCAGTGTCGGCATGGGATTCACCTTGGAACCATATTGGAATGACGGGGTATTAAGATACATTCTGATGTCAGGCCCCACCGAGTCGCAACCTGTGCCACTGTCCGTACCCCCCACTATGAAATCAGTGTATGTTCCGGCGGCCTGTCCCTTATCAGATACGGCATACAGACTTATCAGTCCGGATTCATTTGAATAGTTGATGTCAAGCGGAACTGGGAAAGTGAAACTGAATTCTCCGTTCCGCACTGAGTCAACACCGGTTGACAGCACCTTGTCGCGATCTGAATAGGTGAATTTCGAACTGGCAGTCTTCAGGTTATTGAAACACTCGATTTCACGTTCGCTGTCAAGCACCGTACTGAAAAGGGTACCATTGAAATCCGGTTGCTTCATGCCATTCAGTTCAATATGGCCGATCACTGAAACCGTACCGCCTGCCTTTGCAGCCAAACCGGCCGAATCGGCTGGAGCATTGTCAAAGGAATCCACCACACAGGTGTAGCGGGAGTTCCTCAGCTTGAGTGCAGGGTCGCCAAGCAGAACATAATGGAGTTTGTTCTGCGACAAGTCGGTATTGCCAGAACCGGAAGTGACAAGTTCATTCTTGGCCAGGCGCAAAGCATCGCCAAGCGCGTACTGGCGGTTATTGCTGTCATGAGCCAGAACGTATTTGGAGAAACTGCGGTTAACCAGTCTGTTCAGACTTGAATAGACGGTTCTGGTCGTTGAGACAAGCCCGACAGCACCTCCTGTCGGATTAAGCAGCAGATTACAGCCGAAATTCTCAAGCGGTTGGTCAAACGGAGCAATATCGCACGATGCCAGGAACCAGAATGGCAGATGTGCGGATTCCAGGCCCAGGGCATCGGCCTTTGACATGACAAGTTCGTGAGAAAGGACATCCATGCTGCCATGGCCGGAATAGTTTACCATGAGCACACCATCCTTGAGTTTCTCCAGCAGTCTGGCACGCAGTGTCGGATAGCCGTTGTATGAAGCCGACACCTCCATAGGATAGGCGTCCCAGTACATTTTCTGGATTCTCTTGTCAGGATATGAAGAAGCCATGAGCGAAGCTACCGCATCGGCATCCTCCATGTGGCTGTTATCGTCACCGTCATCGCCAAGGACAAGAATCTCATTCTGCCATTTGCCCGATGCAGAACCGTCCATATAGGCAATTATCTTATCTATCACCTTACGGGCCTCCTGTTCGGTTGTGACTGGCAGACGTCCGACACCAAGATCAGTCTTTTCAGTGAGCAGATTGACTCCCTCTGAATCGTCCAGAAGTCCGAAATAGTCTTCCATCACGTATGACATGGTATGACTCAGGGAGTTGTCACTCTCATAGCAGGGAAGATAATCTTCTGGTCTGCAACCGGCAAAGTCGCTCACATGCATGCGGTTGTCCCATGCACCGCTACCCATAAGGAGCAGATAACGCGGTGCATTGTCCGCATTACCGGCACGGTCATAGAGCATCTTCATGAAACGGCGTATTGCAGTAGCATCGGGGGTACCAGACGAAAATTCATTGTATATGCAGCCAGCATTCACAACCAGCACACTGAGTCCGTCAATTTCGCGGTGTGCCTGGGCAAGACGCTGTGCCTGAGCTGTCAGCTGTCCCGATTGCGGAACCACGATGACCATATCCACCGGATCAGATGCATGGAGATTCTGGTTTCCAATCTGACCGATTACTGTCGGTTCCGGGAAAGATGCACCGGGATTTACGGCAATGAGGATATCGGACTTCAGAATATCGGCCGCATATGTGATTGTAGTATCACCGGTCTCCGAATGGACATGACAACTTGGAATAATGTCGGCCTTCCCGCTGTCAGAGATGCGCCAGACCTGAACAGAAGAGCCGGTTCCCCGAATAGCGAAACTGACGTTATTGATATCGCCCGATGTCCGGAACCTCAGGAACGGAAGATTCTTCATGTCAAGCAGGCGGTCATAGTTGATGCGCAGATAATCCAGATGACCTGACGCGCCGGAAGTCCTGTCATGAGTCAGTTTCACGTCAATGCGGTCTGTCTCTGTGCTTCTGAAAGCAAAGGTCTTCTCCACCAGCTGTGCAGCTTCCTGACTGCCTGTCGCCGGAATGTAAAGTGTTCCTGCCGTCTGGTCCAGTACACTTGCCGTCAGACGGTTAGCCGCAGCATCGTTACTTGTGAAAGCCACTGCCAGTGTGGCGTTTCCCTCAACCATTCCAGGAGAGTCGAAGTGATATATCCTACTCGGTCCTACAGCGTAATCGTACTTTTCAAAAAGGCGTCGGCCGGAGCGGTACCAACTGAACTGATCCTCCTCATGCACCGCACATTCACGGAAACTGGTAACAGCTGTTCCGAATATGCTGTCTGTCGGAAGGGTCCCGAAAGCCAATGGACTGCCGCTGACAGCCGTCTCTCCCCATTGCGGTATATCCTGACGGTCGGTAAGGAAATAATAACCGGCATCACTGTACGGATTGTTTCTGTGAACAAGTTCCACTCCACTCCATTCCATCGAAACGGGACCTTGAGCATAGAAAAGCACATAATCACCGCCACGCCAAAGCGGCTGTTCCAGAAGGTCATCGGGCAAATCCTGAAGTTTCTGTTCCGGCAACATTGCACCGCCGCATCCAAAGAGCCTTACCGAATCGGGATTCTGGAATCCCATGCTGCGCAACCTGCTGTATGACAGTTTATAGATACCACTTTCAGTTATGCCTATCTTGATCCAGCGTCCCCTGGACAGAACCGATTCATGAGTATATCTGTCCGATGGCCCGGATGCGCCATCACGTCCGGTAGCCATTGTCGGAATGGTTTCCGTTATGGTCAGTTTGTATGATTCTATCTGCCAGATTTTTCCATCGCGGTTCAACAGAGGCAGGAATGACACATCCAGACCGGCTTCATGTCGTGATATCCCTACCGATGTAATTATCACCGGCCATTCAGGAATGTCACATGCCTGCAGTCCCCATGCCTCAAGACAGGATGGAGGAACCTGATTCAGCTCCGGGTATTCAATGAATGCAGCATATTCACCAAAAGGATTGTAATCAGGAAGCGGCAGACTGTATGTGGCAACAGGCGGCAGACTGTCCCTGCGGCTGCTCTGCAGATCAGTATCCAGAATGACTTCCTTCAGCCTGACATGAACGGCAGCATCGGACTTCAAGGACACAGCCATGAGCACCACCAATACGAGTAGTGTGTGAACCAGTGATATGTATCCTTTTCTTCCTTTCATCGCCAGACTTATTTCTCAGCGCACATGGAAATCCAGAACATTCCGACCGTCAATATATCCCTGGACATGCTGGCCTATGCTCACCGGAGCCGCGCCGGCCATTGTACCGGTAAATATCAGGTCGCCTGTCTTCAAGGTGCAATACCCGCTTATATATTCAATCAGGCGGTCAACGCTGCAGACCATATTCCGGGTATTGTCCGACTGAAGCGGTTTCCCATCCAGGTCCAGACGAAGATCCAGAGCCTGAATGTCATCAATGTCCTCCTTTTCAATCCAGTCCCCAATAACAGCCGAACCGTCAAAGCATTTGCTCAGTTCCCAAGGCTGGCCCTGAGCGGCAAGAGCCGCACGGACGTCAATTGCAGTAAAGTCCACCCCTAAAGTGACAGCATCCCAATATCTGGATGCGAACCTGCCTGCAATAGACTTTCCCAGACGGTTTATGCGTACCACAAGCTGGCTTCCAAGTTCCACCCGGCCCATGTAGTCAGGCAGGAAGAAAGGCTTGCGGTTACGCAGAATGCTGGAATCGGGCTTCATGAAAATCACAGGATTCCCTGAAGGTAATAACGTATCAGCGTGTCCGTTATTGTGCGGCATGTAGTTCATGCCAGTGCATACTATCTTCATACATCGCAAAAATATGAAAAATGTACATACCTTTGCGCTGACATAAGGCCAACAATATGGGATCAGGTAAAGACAATGACTGGAAAAGCCGTCTTGGCATGGTATATTCGACCAATCCGGATTATCACTTTGAAACTGATAATGACAGTACTGAACAGGAATCACTTCCTGCAAACAGGCAGAAACTGCGTCTCAGAATTGAAAAGAACGGCCGCGGAGGCAAGACCGCGACCGTCATATCAGGATTTGTCGGTCCGGAAAGCGAGCTTGAATCACTGGCCCGTACCCTGAAGACCCATTGCGGTTGCGGAGGCAGCGCCAAGGACGGTCTGATAATCATTCAGGGCGATATGCGTGAAAAGCTCCTTTCCAAGCTCAAGTCAATGGGCTATTCCGATACCAAATAATCAGAATATCCAACCTATCTTACAGCTGGTAGTACCTATATTGGCCTTGGGTGCCGCTTCAGGTCCGTCAAACAGGTTGTTGGCCTGACTGAACCAGCAGTCTTCCAGGAAGAAATGACCAATCTTTATTCCGAACAGGAAGTGTGTCCCCCACTGGAAGTCATCGGTCTGATAATTCAGGTTCTCAAGTGACGAATCAAGAACGAATCTTGCATTGGCACCTATACCGAAATACAGTCTGAATGTCGGATCATTGGTTTCAAGCATAAATGTCAGAGGTACGTCTATTGCCGACTGTCTGTAGCTGAGTGTAGAGCCGAACAGATCGCTTTCATTCGGGAACCGGGCCTTTGAAGTCTCATAGAATGCGCCTATGCGGTATCCCATTGCTTTTCTGTTGTACTGGGCTGTCAGACCGGCTGTCCATCCTAAATCACCGTTCACGTTGAGAGCCACCTTTGGGAAATCAATGGAAGACACATCAAATCCACCGCTGACAGCTATCTCGAAAGGCTTGTTCTTGCCGGTATGGATAGTCGCAATCTTGCCGCTTGGACCGAAATCGGGATTGGAAGCCATGTCTTCCGTGACTCTGTATATATATCTTGAAATGTTCTCCAGACCCTCATAGTCAATGAGTTCGGCATCATCAGCCGGCTTGTGATACGGAGACTTGAGCCCTGTATAGACATGAAGTGTAGGCACCTTGTAATTCTGTGCGAAACTTCGTGTATCGGTAGCTGTCAGTACAGCCGTCTCAAAATTGCCAATCTTGAGGTTCAGTCCCTGAGCGTTGTCTTCAAGAATCTTCCGGCCGTCCTTCATGGTTCCTGCGCCCAGGAGTTCCAGTTTTCCATTCTTTGCATACCAGCCGACCATGTCAAGGCTCATCATGCACTTGACTCTGTCAATGAGTCCTTCCTGACTCATTCTGTCAGCCAGATGCTGCGATCCGTGCAGACCCAGTTCCTCACCATCGAAGGCAGCTATTATCACGCTTCGTTTCAGACTGCCCTGATTCTCCTTGAGCAGACGGGCAATCTCAATCAACGCGCTTGAGCCCGATGCGTTGTCATCAGCACCATTACACACCTCTTCCCCCTTGAGTCCGATGTGGTCGAAATGTGCACCAAGCAGAATGTACTCATCCTTCAGTACCGGATCATTACCCGGAATGACACCCACCAGATTGCACATGCCAAGGCCGACTGCGTAAAATTCGTCCTTGAATCCTCCCTCAAAGAATGGTTCTATTCCCATTTCCTCCCATCTGAGCTGTATATAAACACGTGCCCTGCTGTTCTCCGGAGTGCCGGACTTCCGTCCTTGCAGTGAATCGCTTGCAAGATAATACAGATGCTTTTCCAGGCGGTTTCTCATGCCATCATCCTGTGCATCAGATACGGCTGCTGTAAATAATGCAGCCACAACAAGAAAGAACTTTCTGATATTCATATTACCGTTTGATTGTTTCATATATTAGACAAACGTATGCAGCAGAATGCTACAATATTCCGGCACAAATTTACAAAAAAAAAGAAGGAGCCCGCGATTTGCGGGCTCCTTCCATATATACTCTCTGATAATCCCGATTATTCTGACTTCAGGGTGAAGCGACGGAAACCGGTAATTGACAGTTCCTTGTCAAGAGCCTTGATGTATTCGTTAATGGTCTGCTTGCCATCACCGAATGCATAGACCTGATTTACAAGGCAATTCTCCTTGAAGAACTTGCTCATACGGCCCTCGGCAATCTTGTCGATCATTGCAGCAGGCAGGTTGGCAGCCTTTTCCTCGGCTGTCTTGGCCTTAAGAGCACGGATCTCATCGGCCTGAGCCTCTGTGATGTTACCCTTCATGATACCTTCCTTGATATGATCCTCATTCTCGGCAATGTAGAGATTGAAGCCGGCCTTACGGAGAGCTGCCTCGACAGCCTTGGCAACCTGCTCCTCCTTGGTCTTCTCAATGGCAACCTTCATCTCCTCGGCCTTGACAGCCTCAGGAACTTCTGATTCGCTGAGAGCGACAGGATTCTGGACTGCTACCTGAAGAGCAACCTCATGGATATAATCCTTGTCTGCAACTTCCTTGTTGAATGATACGAGCACGCAGAGGAAGTTCTTGCCCTGATGGTTGTAAGAAGCAATCTCAGGACCTTCAATGAATGAATATCCGTCAAGTTCAAGCTTTTCGCCAACGATACCGGTACGTTCCAGAACGATATCGGCAACGGTCTTGCCTTCGAAAGGCAGAGCCTTGACCTCATCAAGAGACTTGGCCTTTGCAGCAACGGCTGCATCAAGGATTGACTGTGTAAGAGCAACGAAATCCTTGTTGTTGGCAACAAAGTCGGTTTCGCACTTGAGAGCGATGATGGCACCGAAGTTACCGTCAACCTTTACCAGTACGCAACCTTCAGATGCCTCGCGGTCAGAACGCTTCTGAGCAACGGCGAGACCCTTCTTACGGATAATCTCAATAGCTTTTTCAAAATCACCCTCGGCTTCGGTCAGAGCCTTCTTGCAGTCTGACATGCCGGCACCGGTCTTGGTGCGGAGATTTTTGATATCTTCAAGTGTAACAGCCATTTTTTCTAATTGTTTAAGAGGTTAAAAAATCAAGCTTCGGGAGCTTCTTCCTGAGCAGGAGCCTCGTCGATTGAATCAGCCTGCTTGGCAACCTTGCGGATACGTTCGCGACGTGGGCGTTCAGCCTTGTCTTCCTGTTCTGCCTCAGCAGCTTCGTCACCCTTTTCAGCCTTGCGCTCGTCAAGACCTTCCTGGATTGCGGCGCAGCATGCGGTCAGGATAGCGTCAACTGACTTTGTGGCATCATCATTTGCAGGAATGACGTAATCGATTTCGTCAGGATTGCTGTTGGTGTCGACAATACCGAATACCGGAATACCCAGACGGTTTGCTTCACGGACTGCAATGTTCTCCTTCAGAACGTCGATGACGAACAGAGCTGCCGGCAGACGTGAAAGGTCAGCAATTGAACCGAGGTTCTTCTCGAGCTTGGCGCGCTGACGTGTGATCTGCAGGATTTCACGCTTTGAAAGGTTTGAATATGTACCGTCGCTTGTGAGCTTGTCAATGGTAGCCATCTTCTTGACAGCCTTGCGGATTGTCGGGAAGTTAGTGAGCATACCACCGGGCCAGCGCTCGATGACGTAAGGCATGCCAACTTCTGAAACCTTGGCAGCAACCAGGTCCTTGACCTGCTTCTTTGTACCTACGAACAGAATCTTCTTGCCGTCGCGGGCCATCTTCTTCAGGACTTCAGCAGCCTGATCGATAGCTTCAACAGTCTTGTTCAGATCAATGATATGAATACCGTTGCGCTCCATGAAAATATAAGGAGCCATGGCAGGATTCCATTTGCGGCGCAGATGGCCAAAGTGACAACCAGCTTCAAGGAGCTGTTCAAAATTTGTTCTTGACATAATTGTTTTTTAATGATTTGTTTACGTTCTTTCTAAAATCAACCGTCGGGTAGCCGCCTGATTGTGGGTGGATCCCGACAGTTTAGATACTAAACACAGAGTTGACAGACAGGCGATATTAACGCTTGCTGAACTGGAATCTGCGGCGTGCCTTTGGCTGACCCGGCTTCTTACGTTCAACAGAACGTGAGTCGCGTGTCAGGAAGCCTTCCTGGCGGAGAGCCTTCTTGTCATCAGGATTGATCTTGACAAGAGCGCGTGCAATTGCAAGACGCAGGGCATTTGCCTGGCCATTGTAACCGCCACCGTTAAGATTTACCTTGATATCATACTTCTCAGCTACTTCAAGCTTGTTCAGAGGCTGGAGAACAACGTACTGAAGAAGTGAAGATGGGAAATAAACGGTAAGATCTCTCTTGTTGATGGTGATCTTGCCAGTTCCTTCAGTAACGAAAACACGAGCTACGGCGCGCTTGCGACGGCCAACTGCATTTATCATTTCCATTCTCTTTCAGATTAAATAAGTGAATTGATATCTATTGCCTTCGGGGTCTGTGCCTCATGCTTGTGTTCGCCACCGGCATAAACGTACAGATTGCCAAGCAGCTGGTCACCCAGCTTGGTCTTTGGCAGCATGCCCTTAACAACCTTCTTCATAAGTCTCTCAGCGCCGTTTGGCTTGGCCATAAGCTGTGCGGGAGTCATCTCGCGCTGGCCTCCGGGATAACCTGTGTAACGCAGATATACCTTGTCTGTCCACTTCTTACCGGTCAGAACAACCTTATCGGCATTAATGATGATTACATTGTCACCGCAGTCAACGTGCGGAGTGTAGTTTGGTTTGTACTTACCGCGCAGCAGCTTGGCAACCTTCACGGCGAAGCGGCCCAGGACCTGATCAGTAGCATCAACTACGACCCATTCCTTAGTAGCGGTAGCCTTATTGGCCGAAACAGTCTTGTAACTTAAAGTATCCATTTCTAACTTTAAATCGTTGTTAATAAATTCATTTTTCCCTAGCGAAACCAAACCGTTTCCCAACGGAATGGAGAGCTCCCTAACGCTTGTTCCCAAAGGTACGCTCATACCCCTGTTCCCGTACTCGGGGACTTAACTCGCTCATAATTAACCTTTTATTCAAAGGTTGATAATAATCGGCTCGCAAAATTACTTTTTTTGAATAACCTGACAAAACAATTTTGTAAGTTTTTTGAATTGGCATGCAATGTGTTTGTATCTTTGCGACACCTTTTAATATAGAGACACCATGGGGGGAATGTATGATAAGGTGTATGGCGCGACACATTCAGCCATTCACGAACTGGGAACATGGAAATTCTGGAAGGACCTCATGATCATGACTGCGGGAATGCTGATAACAGCCATGGGCACCTACTATTTTCTTTTGCCAGGCAATCTTATTCTTGGAGGCATTTCAGGTCTGGCCATGATTGTGAGTGGAATTCTTGCCAGCATAGGCATTTCCATGAAAGTATCCACACTAATCCTGATTTTCAACGCTGCCCTCATAATCATGGCAGCCTTCCTCATAAACAAGGAATTTGCCTTGAAAAACGCCTACACGGCTCTGGTATATGGTCCTCTCATGGACCTTTGCGAATACATACTGCCTTCATCGGCCCTGATTGCCCCTGGTGAGATTTCAGTAATGAACGATGTCTGGCTTGACCTGTGCTGCTACATTCTCATAATAAGCGCCGCCCAGGCCATTCTGTTCAGGATCAACGCCTCAACCGGAGGCCTTGACATTGTCGCAAAGATCCTGAACCACAGACACAACACCGAGATGGGAACCGCGCTCACAGTCAGTGGGGCAGTCATCTGCATAGCCGGTATTGCAGTGAATCCATTCAGACTGGTCATGACAGGACTTCTGGGCACATGGATCAACGGTGTCGCCGTAGATTATTTCACCGCAAGCCTGAACAAGCGGAAAAGAGTATGCATCATATCTGACAGACATGAGGAGATTCGCCAATACATACTATACACTCTGGACCGCGGATGCAGCCTTGGACACCTGACAGGCGGTTTCAGCGGAGAGGACAAAGTTGAAATCCAGACACTGCTCACGAAAGACGAATTCGGACATCTGATGCAGTATATGAAAGACAACGACATCAACGCATTCATAACAGCCGGCAACGTAAGCGAAATCTACGGTCTGTGGAAGGAGCACTCACGCCGTCACAAAAATGACAAACAGTAGAATATGGATTTTCTTTCGATAATAGCCCTGTTGTTGGGAGTCATAGGAATCATAGGCGGCTTTCTTCCTGTACTTCCAGGCCCTCCCATCAGCTGGTGTGCCATACTTTGCCTGTATTTCAGAAGCAACCCAGAAGACCCGGTAACCATGACCGCCCTGCTGGTATGGCTGGCTGCCGCCACAATAATAACCATATTGGACTATATCCTGCCGGGAATAATGACAAAAGTCGCAGGAGGCCACAAATCCGGTAGCCGCGGAGCCACAGTAGGCATGATCATAGGAATCTTCTTTTCTCCCATCGGCATGATAATAGGAAGTTTCCTGGGCGCCTATCTCTGCGAGAAGATAATTGAAGCCCAGGATTCGCACACCGCCCTGAAAGCTGCTGTCGGTTCATTCCTGGCATTCCTGCTCTCAAGCGGCATCAAGGTGATTTTCGGTGTCATTGCAATGGGACAGGTAATCCGCTACATTTTCTGACACAGTACTACAGAAGCCACCGGCACACACAGTCGATAACCTCCATGATAGGGAGAGAATCGGGTCTACAGAACGCATCCACTCCCTATCCTGCAGGAAAAAACGCGCTATTTCGCCATTCACCACCTACGATAGGGACGGAATCGGGGCCACAGAACGCTTCCACTCCCTATCCTGCATGAAGAAATGCGCTATTCCGCCATTC
>JAZUEH010000067.1:0-1628 GCA_045640065.1 Bacteroidaceae bacterium | reverse complement strand
CGGCAGGTTGAGCAAGATCATGGCAATTCCGATACGCTGTTTCATACCGCCCGAGAAGGATCCGATGGCGGAGTTCCTCTGCTCGTACATATGAACTGCAGTAAGCACGTACTCAAGCCTTTCGTGACGGACATTCTCATCGGTCACACCCTTAAGGATGGCCTGATAATCGAGGAAATCCCACGCTGTCATAGACTCGTACATGCCGAATTCCTGAGGCAGGAACCCGATGAGGCTCTGCAGTTCCTCGCGGTACTTGAGCGTGTCCATGCCGTTGATGAACACCGAGCCATAGCTTTGGCGCAGGATGCCCGTGACAATACGCATGAACGTGGACTTGCCGGCGCCGTTGGGACCCAGCAGTCCGAACATGCCGCTGTGGATCTGGAACGATACGCCACGCAGGGCCCTGAACGGTTTCTTCTGCTTGCCTATGACGGGGATGCTCTTGACGAACACGAACCAGTTCCGTTTCAGACCGGCCTTCTGTCCCTTCAGGCGCTCAACGTTGATATCGTTCTCATAGAGATAATCCGATGTACGGCGTATAAGAAGTCCCAGTATCCAGACCACTGCTATGAACACCATGAATCCCTTGCTTTCAAGGCGTCTGCTAAGGAAGAACATGGTCAGAGCGGGCAGTACCCAAAAGAGTATCCGTCTGATTTTCTTCGTAGTACCGGAATTGCCGGACTTGTAACCAATGTACTCGGCAACGGCCTTCAGTATGTTGCTTACACCAGCCAGCGTGATGATGGCCATGAGCAGTATCCAGAAATTCTTCTCGAAATACCAACCGGCCAGATAACCCGTGAATCCGAACACCACGACCTGCCACAGAAGGCCCACAAAATCCTTTGCATGATGGTAAGTGCGTGCCAGTCCCAGCCTGCGGCGTATGTTGAGGCCGCTCCTCCACTGACGCAGGAAAAGTCCCGGCCAGTCGTATACCTTGACCAGGTTGCGAACCTCAATCTCAATAGGCTGGTCTGGAGCGACAATGTCCTCGCGTGCAATCCTCACGGAGCTCTTGACGAAGTATGTCACTCCCGGAATGGCAATCAGCAGCACGATGATTGAAAGCAGAATACGGAAGATTCCGCTCATGCTTGTCAGGATCACCAGCAGACCCACACCCAGGATAACGGCGTGCAGGATATGCGTATAGCGGTCCAGGCCCCTGTACCATGCGCGCATGTTCTCGAACGAGATGTAGAGCGTAGGTATGAGCAGAAGCGTAAGGATGGCCGAGAACGTAAGGCCGCCTATGACAGTCAGCGCAAAGGGCGCACCTATGGCACCGGCATATTCGCTGTCGCCCATCGCCATCGGGATAAGCGTGACGATGGTCGTGATTGTCGTGATGCAGATAGGCCTGAGACGCGAATAGCCGCTGGTCATGATGGCTCTCATGGGGCCATAGCCACGCTTGCGCAGAGTTGTCGAGTAGTCTATAAGGATGATGCCGTTGTTTACCACCACGCCCAGCAGGATCAGGAATCCGGTCAGGGTGTTGGCCGTCATCAGACTGTTGCCGGACAGGAGCAGCGCCAGCAGCGATCCTATGGCTGCCAGAGGTATGGAGAACAGCAGCACAACAGGTGTGGTCAGCGACTCGAACGATGCCG
>JAZUEH010000066.1:0-2843 GCA_045640065.1 Bacteroidaceae bacterium | reverse complement strand
ACGACCGCCTGCGCGGGGAGCCTCGGACTCGACTTCCACTGTCGAACCGATGGTCGGAACAGTATTGTCAAACTGTCCCTTGAAATACTCCTTGGTAAGTTCCTTGAGAATATAGCTGTCTGTGAACACTGTATTGCCGCTATTGGGCTTGTTGATAGGTTCCAGCAGGAGCCAGCGGCGGATGAAGCCCTTCGAGTCAGGACGTGCAGGCGCTGCATTGGCATCAAGTTCAATAAAATACTGGTCATAATCGACGTTCCTGTTGGCAATGCGGTCAGGAGCTACTGAATACTGTACTGTCTTGGGAGCCTCGACTTCCTGTACCGGAGCAGCAGGAGCAGGAGCAACTTCGACTGTAGCGGCCTTCTTGGAAGCGCAGCTGCAGAGAAGGGCAAGCACTCCAAAAGCCATGATAGATTTGAAGTTTCTGTTCATAGTGAACTTTAAATGTTTGGTTGTTTATAAATGAATTAGTTAGTATGAATACGTATTTGGGCTTAAAGATACTGCATTTTATCGGAATCTGCACAATTTTTCAGTATTCTTAATCGGGATTCAAGTTGTCATAAAGACAAGAGGCGGTGCCGTTTGACCGACACCGCCTCCTATTAAGATATCACGCGGGTATATTACTTGCCCCAGAAGAACTGAAGCATCTGATACAGTGAACGGCGCCATGTCAGGAACTCATGAGCGGTATTCGGTGATACATAGCCCATGACATCATATCCGGCCTCCTTCATTGCCTGGGCGGCACTGTTGATCTGGGCAGGCTGTTCCTTCTCGCCGCAGCTCATGAAGATCTTCTTGACCTGATTCTTGTCCTGAATCTCTGACGGATTGTACTGGCCGCCTGACAGCAGGCCGTAGTAACCGAACATTTCGGGACGGGCAAGAGTGATTGAGTGAGTCTCCATACCGCCCATTGACAGACCGGCCATAGCGCGGTTGTCCTTGTTGGCGATAGTGCGGAAGTGAGCATCAACGTATGGTACAAGTTCGTCGCAGAGGAAGGTCTGGAAGCCTGCATTGCTGCCGAAGCCGCCACCGAAGCCGCCACCTGCAGGACGCTGGCCCTGAGGACGTGCTGCAGGAGCACCTGCTGCACCTGCCGGAGCGCCAGCTGGACGCTGACCCTGACCGAAGCCTGCCGGAGCACCAGCCGGAGCACCTGCTGGAGCTGCGCCAGCCGGACGTGCTGCGGGACGTGCGCCACCAAAGCCACCGCCCATGCCAGGACCGAAGCCGCCGTTTGTCATACCGTATGTGCAGACAACGATGACCGGCTTGATCTTGCCGTCGGCAATAAGGTTGTCAAGGATAAGGTTTGCGTGACCCTGGGTGAACCATGCGGTCTCGTCCTCACCCCAACCGTGCTGCAGGTACAGAACCGGGTACTTGACATCGGCCTTGTCAGCATGGTATGTAGGAGGAGTATAGACGAATGCGCGGGCCAGTTCGTTGCGACTGTCTGACCAGACAAGAATCTGCTGTACGAATCCGTGCGGGATGTTGCGCTCTGCATAGATGTCCTTATCATCGTTGGTGGGAATTTCAATACCGCTTTCCCAACGTGTTGAACCGTAATAGTTGTTGGTGCCGGGGTCATTGAATGTACCACCGTCAATTGTAATGTGATAGTAGTGGAATCCTTCTACCAGAGGTTCGCTTGTAGTACCCATCCAGTATCCGTCTTCGCCTTTTACCAGGTCGGTACCGCCGCGTGTGCCGCCAAGACCCAGACCTACAGAAACAGCCTGTGCCTGAGGAGCGTTGATGCGGAAACGTGCGTAACCCTGTGAGTTGACCATCGGGTACTGCTGGCCCGGCTGGTTCATTGATGAAGGAACGAAGTCCTCCTTGATTTCAGCGTTCTGTGCTGCACAGAAACTGGCAGTCATGAGGGCTGCGCTGAAAAGAACTGTGAATTTTCTCATATTGTTTTGTAATTAGGTTGATTATTTGAAGCAAAGCTGTACGAACTGATACAGTGAACGGCGCCATGTGTGCCACTCGTGGGCTGTACCTTCTGAAATGTAACCGGTAGCATTGATGCCTATCTTCTTGAGGTTCTCGGCAGCCTCCATGACGCCCATGTTCTCCTTGCCGCCGCAGCTCATGAACAGAGCCTTGTTGGTCTTCTTGAAATCAGCGTTGTTCTCAAGTTCGTTAGTGTTGAATGTACCGCCGCTGAACATGCCTACGTATGCGAATGTGGTAGGATTGGCAAGAGTTACCGAATGGGTTGTCATGCCGCCCATTGACAGACCGGCCATTGCACGGTGCTGAGGATCGGCAATTACACGGTAGTTTTTCTCGACCATCGGGATGATATCCTTGATGAGGACATCCTGGAAGGCGCCGCCCATGCCGAAGCCGCCGCCAAAGCCGCCGAAGCCACCCTGACGCTGGCCGCCCTGAGGAGCTGCGGGCTGTGCGGGCTGAGCTGCACGTGCATCCAGACAGTCAATGACAATGATGAACGGAACAGCCTTCTTTTCGGCAATCAGGTTGTCCATGATTTGAGCGGTGTGACCCTGCTCTGCCCAACCGTGCTCGTTTTCACCCATACCGTGCATGAGGTACAGTACCGGGAACTTCTTGGTGGTGTTGGTGTAATACTCATTCGGGAAATAGATGTAGCAGTGACGCATTGCCTCGGTTACTGATGACCAGTAGTAGACCTCGTTCATCGAGCCCTGCGGCACGTTCTTGACCTGCCAGAAATCCTGGTCGGCTGAAGGAACCTCGATTCCGCTGCCCCAACGGCTTGCGCCATAGTAGTACAGGCTGCCCGGATCGGGTACGCTGGCACCGTCAATGTTCAGCTGATAGTAGTGGAA
>JAZUEH010000065.1:0-8274 GCA_045640065.1 Bacteroidaceae bacterium | reverse complement strand
CGAGGGCTCTAAGGAGATCCTGTTTGCGGTGATATCGACTTCCATAACATTGCTCTGCGTATTCATACCCATTGTGTTTATGGAGGGCCAGACCGGACGTCTTTTCCGCGAGTTCGCGTTCGTGATTGCAGGTGCTGTGGTCATATCGACTTTTGCGGCCCTGACCTTTACACCCATGCTTTCAACCAAGATTCTTGTTAAGCGTGAAAAGAAAGGCTGGTTCTACAGTAAGACAGAACCGTTCTTCGACGGCATGAACCGTTATTACAGCAAGAGTCTTGACTTCGTTCTCAGAAACCGTTGGATTGCCATGGTCCTCATGGTGCTTGCCATTGGCGGATGCGTATGGATGTGGATGGCTACCCCGTCCGAGATGGCTCCTATGGAGGACCGTTCTCAGGTGACAGTGCGTACCCAGGGACCGGAAGGCGTGACTTACGAGTACATGCGCGACTACACCGAACATATCAATGACGTTGTCGATTCCATCATGCCCGATGCCAAGTTCGTCACCGCCCGTGTTCAGAGCGGAGGCGGCAATATCCAGATTACATTGAAGGATATAGCCGAGCGTGACTATTCCCAGATGGAGGTGTTCGAGAAATTGTCTGCAGCGGTGCGCAGGGAGAACGATGCCCGATCATTCGTGCAGCAACAGTCATCGTTCGGAGGTGGCCGTGGCGGCATGCCGGTACGTTATGTCATTCAGGCCACCAACATTGAGAAGCTTCAGGATGTGCTTCCCACATTCCTGCAGAAGGTCAACTCGAATCCCGCATTCCAGATGGCTGATGCCGATCTGAAATTTTCCAAGCCAGAGGTCCGCATCTCCATAAACCGTGAAAAGGCCAATCTGCTTGGCGTGAGCACCCGCGACATAGCACAGACACTGCAGTGGGGACTGAGCGGTCAGCGTATGGGTTATCTTTATATGAATGGAAAGCAATACGATATTATCGGTGAAATAAACCGCCAGCAACGCAATACCACGCAGAACCTGAAGTCAATCTATATGCGTTCCGGCAGCGGTGACATGATTCAGATGGAGAATCTGGTCGAACTCAAGGAAGATATCGCACCTCCAAAACTGTACCGTTACAACCGATTCGTGTCAGCAACCATATCGGCCGGTCTGGGTAAGGGTTATACCCTTGGACAGGCTCTTGACGAGATGGACAAGATTGCCAAGGAAACGCTCGATGACACATTCCGTACAGCTTTGACGGGTGAGTCAAAAGACTTCCGTGAAAGTTCCAACAGCCTGCTGTTTGCCTTCGGCCTTGCCCTTTTGCTTATCTATCTGATTCTGGCGGCACAGTTCGAGAGCTTCAAGGACCCGATCATTGTGATGCTTACCGTTCCGCTTGCCGTTTGCGGTGCACTCATTTTCATCCGGGCCGGTGGACAGACAATGAACATATTCAGCGAGATCGGTATCATCATGCTTGTGGGACTGGTGGCCAAGAACGGTATCCTGATTGTGGAATTCGCAAACCAGAAGCAGGATGCCGGAATTGACAAGGCCACCGCAATACGTCAGGCATCGGTCCAGCGTCTGCGCCCGATTCTGATGACCAGTACGTCAACCATGCTGGGTCTGCTGCCGCTCATGTTCGCACATGGCGAGGGCAGTGCCGGACGTGTCGCCATGGGTACGGCTGTCGTAGGTGGAATGCTCATATCAACATTCTTCACCATGTATGTCGTGCCTTCAATCTACACATATATTTCAACCTCACGTAAAAAGAAGGAAGAATGAAAAGACTTTCCACAATGCTGTCCATAATTGCACTGATTCCCCTTGTGGCACATGCCCAGACAATGACTCTGGAAGATTGTCTGACAGAAGGGATAGACAGCAGTTTTCAGGTAAGACTCGTACGGATTCAGCAGGAACAGAGTGCCAACAACGACAGTTGGTCCAATGCAGGTGCACTGCCTACTGTGAACCTGTCAGGCACCTATTCCACAAGAGATCTTGAAAACCATTCCATGAATGCCCAGGTCAGGGCAGACTGGACAGTCTTTGACGGTTTCGGAGTACAGGCCACACATCAGCGTCTGCAGCAGCTGCACCGTCAGGGGGATCTGCAGTTCCGCGTGTCGCTTGAAGATTATGTGGCATCGCTTGCATCGGAATACTACAATCTGGTCCGTCAGACCATAAAGCTCAAGAATCTGGAATATGCGGTTTCGCTTTCCAAAGAGCGTCTGCGTGTGGCACGCGAGCGTTATGACATGGGAGGCAACTCGCGCCTTGAGTACCAGCAGGCTCTGGTCTATTTCAATGCCGACAGCGCGCAGAGTCTGAAACAGCATGAGGCCCTGGCATCGGCCCGGATAAGGATGAACCGTATCATGTCCAACAGTGACCTTGGCCGTATGATTGTTGCTGCCGATACGGCAATAGAACTTTCTTCGATGCCCGATTACGAAACCCTGCTTGACTGGATGATGGCTACTAACGGAAGCATTCTGAAGGCTGAGAGCACAAGCGAAATGGCACAGATTGACCGCCGTACCGTACAGTCCCGCAATTATCCGTATCTGAAACTGAATGCCGGCTACGGGGTGACGCATAATATTGGCAATGAAATGACAAACACAGACTGGTCTCCTAATCTGGGAGCCACCGTAGGCATGAACATTGTAACCGGCAAGCAGCGCACTCAGGAACGCAATGCCCGTCTTGATGTGCTCAGTGCAGAAATTTCGCAACAGCAGCTGGAACTGCAGCTTCGGGCCAATCTGGATGATCTGTGGCAGTCATACCTCAATAATCTTCTGCTCGTTGAATTGCAGGAATCAAATCTGAAAACCGCTCAGGAAACCATGGAAGTTGCTCAGGAACGTTACATGCTGGGTGACTTGTCGGGAATTGAAATGCGTGAGGCACAGAAATCCCTGCTTGATGCCGAGGAAAGCCTGCTCCAGGCTCAGTATGACACCAAAATCTGCGAAATCTCACTGATGCAGATAAGCGGACGCCTGCTTGACCTTTTGAATCTTGTCAAGCCAGTGGAGAATAGTGGATTTTAAGAAGGTTGTCGCTCAGCCAGGAATAATCAGACTGATTGCTCCTGGGATAATTTCCACATGAAAATCCTGACCGGGCAGCATTTCTCCGTCCAGACACAGTTCAGTGGGCTTGTGGCTGTGGATGTCAATCTGACGTGCCCGGCGGTAGATGAAATACCGGCTTGATCTTGGATTGTCAAGGTGAGTACCTTTCTTATATCTTGGCATCAGCGTAACCAGAAAGTTGATCAGTGTGCTGGTTTTGCACAGACCTACTTCAATAAGTCCGTCATCGTTGCTGGCGCGTGGAGAACAGTAGTATTCACCTCCGATATGGTCATTGTTCCCGAGCGTGCACAGGAACAGGCGTGTGCCTTCGTTGATCCGCTCACCATCAACAGTCACGTCAATGCTGTTGTGCATGGCTGTCAGAATTGCGTTCAACAACCCCCAACGGTAACTGTTCTTCCAGCCGCGGCGGTTCAGACGGTTGGCTACGCTGCATACCTTGGCATCGAATCCGAAATTGCAGATGTTGATGGAGTAGTGGTCGTCACCGACTTTCATGATGTCGATGTCATGTGGCTGTCCGGAAATCAGGTTCTCCATATTCTGGAAGTTCTTTCCAGAATAGTATTTGATGAAGTCGTTGCCGCTTCCGTATGCGAGTACAGCCAGGTGCTTGTGCAATGTTCCACCCAGCATCATGCCGGTCGCGACCTCGTTGATCGTGCCGTCTCCTCCGCATGCAACAAAACAGGTTTCAACATCCGGTTTTGTCCTGCAGTAGTTGCAGACAAAATCGGTTGCCGTGCGCATGGCCGTGGTCTTATATACCTCGTAATCAATGATTGTATCCAGCCTGCCTATCTGGTCTATTATCTTCGGGGCATTCAGCACCTTGTCAGGTGCGTTGTTTATTATGAAGCAGTAGTGCATGCCGGGCTGACTGTGGAAATATTTTCGGCAAAGGTAAGCATTTTGACTTGTCATCTTGACTAATGTTGACTAAATTTGCAAATCAAATGGAAATGTGAATCATTTATCAAACAAAATAATCCAAAATGAGTACAAAGAGTGCATTGCAGATTGCACGCGCTGCCTATCAGCCAAAACTGCCTAAGGCATTGCGCGGAGCTTTGAAGGCTGTTGAGGGTGAACCTACACAGTCAGTAGCTGATCAGGAAGAGGTGAAGAAACTTTTCCCGAATACTTACGGAATGCCGTATCTGCATTTCGAACCGGTTGCAGGCGAGACGGCAAAGGCCAGTCTCAATGCCGGTGTCATCCTGTCTGGAGGTCAGGCTCCTGGTGGTCACAATGTCATTGCCGGTCTGTTTGACGGACTCAAGAGACTGAATCCCGAAAACAAGCTGTACGGTTTCATTCTTGGTCCTGGTGGTCTTGTTGACCATAACTATATGGAACTGACTGCCGACATCATCGACGAATACCGCAATACTGGCGGATTTGACATCATCGGTTCAGGTCGTACAAAGTTGGAGAAGAAGGATCAGTTTGACAAGGGTCTGGAAATTCTCAAGGAACTTGACATCAAGGCTCTGGTTATAATAGGTGGTGATGATTCAAATACCAATGCTTGCGTTCTGGCTGAGTATTACAAGGCCATAGGTGCCGGCGTACAGGTAATCGGATGCCCAAAGACCATAGACGGTGACCTCAAGAACAGTGAAATTGAGACTTCATTCGGTTTCGATACTGCAACCAAGGTCTATTCCGAGATAATCGGCAACATTGAGCGTGACTGTAATTCAGCACGCAAGTACTGGCATTTCATCAAGCTGATGGGCCGTTCGGCCAGCCATGTGACTCTTGAATGTGCTCTGCAGACACAGCCGAACATTACACTGATAGGCGAAGAGGTGGAAGCAAAGAACTACTCGCTTGATGATGTTGTCACCTACATAGCAAAAGCAGTAGCAGCCCGCGCAGAAAAGGGACTGAATTTCGGTACTGTACTGGTTCCGGAAGGACTTATCGAGTTCATTCCAGCCATTAAGAAGCTCATTGCCGAACTGAATGACGTTCTGGCTGCAAATCAGGCAGAATTCAATCTGATCAAGATGAGCCGCAAGATTGAATACATTGTCAGCAAGCTTTCACCTGCCAATGCTGAAATCTTCAAGAGTCTGCCGGAAGGCGTAAGCCGTCAACTGGCACTGGAACGTGATCCTCACGGAAATGTCCAGGTTTCTCTTATCGAGACCGAACAGCTTCTTGCCGACATGGTCGGAGCCAAGCTCGCCCAGTGGAAGGAAGAGGGCAAGTACAATGGCAAGTTCTCAACCCAGCACCATTTCTGCGGTTATGAAGGCCGGTGTGCAGCTCCATCGAATTTCGATGCCGACTACTGCTACAGCCTGGGCTTCAATGCTTCAATGCTGATAGCTGCCGGCAAGACCGGTTACATGTCGTCAATCAAGAATACCGTAGCTCCTGCTGATGAGTGGATTGCCGGTGGTATTCCAATCACGATGATGATGAACATGGAGAAGCGTAACGGTGAGATGAAACCGGTTATCCGCAAGGCTCTGGTTGAACTGGACGGTGCTCCTTTCAAGGAGTTTGCAAGCCATCGCGACGAGTGGGCTATTGAAACAGCTTTCGTATATCCTGGTCCTATCCAGTATTTCGGTCCGACACAGGTTTGTGACCAGACAACCAAGACTTTGGCTCTGGAACACAAGTGATTAATTGATAGTTACTTGATATAAAACTGCCGTCCGCGTCCGCTTCAAGGAGAAGACATGCGTGGACGGTGGTTTTCATTTATAGGGTTTTCCCCCATGACAAATAGGGTTTTTCCCCGTGCAGGGTTATTGTTCCTTGATATATTTGCAGTGAGAAAAACCTGTAAAACAATTATAATTATGAAAAAGTCAGCTTTGGTTTTAGCACTTCTGGCAGTCACAGTGGCAGCCGGTGCACAGAGAAATGACCTGTATTCAACTGGCAAGACCAGCAGCAAGTCAGTTTCAACCGGGACCGTTCAGGTTTCAGGTGTGACAGAGACCAATGTTACGCGGGTTCCGGCAGGACAGACCGTACCTGAGTACAGACCGTACGTTCAGAGCACGGCCGAGCGTGACGTTGATGAATACAACCGCCGTTCCGGCAGTTATTCGTACGGAAACCAGTATGATGAGAATACAGTCTATGTACATGATACTATCTACATGATAGCCGATCAGGTGGCCCGCAATGAGAGCCGTTCATACCTTGAGGGATACAGCGATGCGGTTGAGGATTTCTATGCTACCAGACTCATCAGCCGTTTCCACAGACCGGGCCTCAGACTGAGCCTTGCATACGATCCATGGTTCCGTGACTACTGGTATTATGACACATGGTACAGCCCTGTCTTCGATCCATGGTTCGATCCCTGGTACGACCCTTGGTATGATCCCTGGTATTATGGTTCATGGCATTTCTATGATCCATGGTACGGACCTTCATACCGTTACGGATATTACTATTCGTATGTCACACGTCCGGTTTATGTCAGAACGGTTGACCGTTTCGCACCTAACCGCAGAGTGAATACAGGTGGATGGGACCGTAATCTCAGTGCTCAGAATTCAGGACGCAATGCTTTTGACGGTTCCCGCAGCTCACGTAGCGTAAGCCGCAATCTGAATTCGGCTCAGGGTGCATCATCCCGTGCCATCAGTTCCGGCTCTGCCCAAAGCAGTGGCACAGTCAACAGAAGTGTGGCTGTCCGCGGCAGTGATTCCCGTCGTGGCGTAACCAGTTCTTCTTCGAACTATGACCGTCCAAGCAGTACCAGTGCAACTACAAGAAGCGTTTCCAGCGGCAACGGTTCTACCCGTAGCGTTTCCGGAAGCAGTTCAACCAATTCGACCCGCAGCGTTTCAAGAGACAATTCGAATTCTACCCGTAGCGTTTCCAATGGCAGCAGTTCGAGTTCCACCCGTAGCGTCTCCAAAAGTACCGGAACCGGCAGTCGTGGTGAAAACACCCAGGCTGCAACCCGCAGCTCATCAAGCCGTAGTGTGAGCTCATCCAGCAGTTCGTCAACTCGTAGCGTGAGCTCCTCAAGCAGTTCCTCAAGCCGTAGCGTGAGCTCTTCCAGCAGTTCGTCCAGCTTTGGTGGCGGCAGTTCATCGCGCGGAGTTTCAAGCGGCTCAAGTTCAGGTGGCTCACGCGGTGCCTCCGGCAGCTCTTCAAGACGTTGATCTGGTGTGTCGGCAATAGTGGATAAATTGTACTAACAATTAAAATGAATGCAGCTATGAATAACAGAATACTTTTTGCAGCAGGCGCAGTTCTGGCGTTTGGTACCGCAGCATTTGCCCAGACTTCATTTGATGCTGCTGTCGTGAGCAATCAGGAACTGAACGGCACATCGAGATACGTTGCCATGGGAGGTGCCATGGGTGCTCTTGGCAGTGATGTTTCAGTCATCAATCAGAATCCTGCAGGAATAGGAACATTCCGTCAGAGTGACTTCAATGCCACCATGTCATTAATGGGCGCACAGTCAAGGACTAACCCGCTGTTCAGTCAGGCCAACCCTGGGATTTCCGGCAATTACAGCATCTATTCCCATAACAACAAGTCTGATCTGATTGGAAGTTTTGATAACGTGTCAATAGTGCTGAGCGGATTTGAAGGCGATGGCTGTTATGCGAATTTCGGCTTCTCTTATCACAAGGTGAACAATTCCGACTGCGACATGGATTACATTGACTCGTTCAGCGATGATGACGGGTATATGGTATATCGTGAGTATCGCGATCACAGACGTATCATGAACAACGCCTTTGATTTCAACCTGTCGTTCAACGTGAATGACAAGATGTACTTCGGTGCGACCATGGGCATTCTCCAGACTGACACATGGACCGATGGATACTTCTATGATTACTATCCGACAGGCTCTCACCCGGATTTCCCGGAAGGACTTGATTATACCTGTGGCGACTGGCAGACGAATGCCGCCGGAGCCGGTGTGAATATGGCATTCGGAGTGATTGCCAGACCGGTACCTACTTTGAGATTGGGAGCTTCGTTCAAGTCACCCACATGGATGCATCAGTCTCTTGATTACTTTGACTGTCTGTACGCACTGCGCGGCGAGCAGAAGGATGGCAAGGATTTTTCAACTGGTACTGATTACCGCTTCACCTCACCATGGTCTCTTGACCTGAGTGCCGGATACACCATTGGCAGCACTGCCTTCGGACTTGAATATGAGAGACATTTCACAGGACG
>JAZUEH010000064.1:0-11638 GCA_045640065.1 Bacteroidaceae bacterium | reverse complement strand
CTATATGGTGCCAAACCGTCTGTATCCGCTGACACTGCTAGCAAAACTTTATCATACAGAAGGTGATACGGTAAGTTTCCTTGATATGGCAGATAAGGTGGACTCATTTGTACCTAAAATAGAAAATAACATTACAGAAATTCTGCGTGCCGAGATTAGAGAAATAAGAGAAGGTTACAACATTGAAGCAATAAAGAATGAAGAGCAATAATGACAACATGAAAGAAGAGCATCCACGACTGGAATGGTATGTGAATATCCTTTCTATGGTGTTATGGGGTGTATTGATTGCGGGAGCCCTTCATTACGCTCGCCGTATCTTCATAGCCGAACGCTTCAATATCCCGACCGAATCCATGCAGCCTACCTTAGCACCAGGTGACAGAGTGTGGGTTAACAAACTTCTTTTCGGCGGCCGGATATACACATCCTTCAACTTTGAAGACCATGCGCCGCTCAAGTGTTTCCGAATGCCGGGAATAAGGAAGATCCATCCCGGTGATGTAATCTGCTTCAATTATCCCCTCGGTTATGATAAGTGGACGGAAATAGAGTTCAAGATCAATTACGTCTATTGCAAGCGTGTGGTCGGTACACCCGGTGATACCATTGGCGTCAAGGACGGCATAACCTGGAACAGCAACTATTCCGGAACAATAGGCGTACTTGAAAACCAGCTTGCCATACGGAACACCACTGATGACGTACTCTGGCAAACCAAGTTCATGGCAACCATGCCCTTCACCCGTCCAATGTGGACCATAAAAAATTTCGGTCCGCTGTATATTCCTGAAAAAGGAAAGACAATTGAGTTGGACAGCATTGGCCGTGCCATCTACGGACCAGTCATCGAATACGAGACCGGTTCATGGCCGGCCGATGACATGACCAGCCACACCTTCATGAACAACTACTACTTTGCCTTCGGCGACAACAGCCTGGAATCACAGGACAGCCGCTACTGGGGCTTCATCCCCGAGGATTTCATCATAGGCATAGTAGGCGGCCGGAAGGTCCGCAACAACCCCAATCAGACAGCTGATGATTATGAGAATGACTAAGACAATTGTTTTGATGACCTGCATCGTGTCAGCATCAGCCCTTGCTGGCTGTAACAGTCAGTGCAATGGTGCCATCTCGGTACACCGGGACATGATAAATGCCGGCAGTGCCGCTGTCGGTGACTCCGTCAGCGCCACGTTCCGCTTCAGGAACACCACCGGCCAGGAACAGACCGTCACCTTCCTGCCCGAATGCGACTGTACGACAGTCAGCCCGGAGAGCATGAGTATCGGTCCCCACAGAACGGGTCGGCTGGAGGTCCGTGTGGCGGTCGATTCACCCGGCGAGTTCATCAAATACGTGTTCGTTGAAGCCGCAGGCAGTGATGACTTCTTCACCGTCACCGTCCAAGGATGCGGCAAGTGACAGTAAAAAACGTAATAAGATATGAGACCATCAGACAGACATGCCCTTTTGTTCATGGCGCTGCTTGCCGGCGGCGTCTGCAGCGCCCAAGTCATCGGCCCCCGCATGCTCACCATGCAGCAGGTGGTGCAGCTGGCTCAGGAGAACTCCATCTCGGCCATGACCAGCCGCAACACCTTCGCCTCACAGTACTGGAGCTACCGCTCGTACAGGGCCGAGCTGCTGCCATCGCTTAACCTTAGCGCCAGCCTGGCCAACTTCAACCGCTCCCTCGTGGCACTGCAGGACTACAACACCGGCGCCATCAGCTACCGCGCCAACTACAACCTGAGCAATGACGCCACGCTCAACTTCAGCCAAAACATACCCTGGACAGGCGGCACCGTGTCTCTGTCCACCAGCCTGAGCCGTCTGGACCAGTACAGCCCCAGCCGCCTCACCACGTACTACGCGCAGCCCGTCTATCTGAGCTACATGCAGTCGCTGTGGGGCTACAACCGCTTCAAGTGGGACCGCCAGACCCAGCCCAAGCAGTACGAGGCCGCCAAGCGCGAGTACATAGAGAACATGGAGCAGGTCAGCCAGACCGCCGTCATGTACTTCTGGAACTATGTCAGCGCCAGGGAGAACTACGAGCGTGCGGTAAAGAGCTATGATGACAGCAAGCGTCTCTTTGAGGCCGGGCAGACACGCTTTCAGATGGGCACCGTCACCCGCGACCAGCTCATGCAGATAGAGGTCAGCATGCTCAACGACTCCCTCAGCCTGAGCACCCAGCAGGTCAGCCTGCGCTCCGCTCTGAACCGCCTGTGCTCCTACATAGGCTACAAGGAGGACACCGAGCTCACCCTTCAGACAGACTACGCCATCCCCGATGTCACCCTTGACTATGACGACGTGCTGGAACGCGCCCTTGAGAACTCGTCCTTCCGACTAAGCCAGGAGATAAGCTACACAGAGGCCGAGCGCAGCGTCGCCCAGGCCAAGGCAGGCCGCGGCGTATCGGCAAGCGTGAACGCCCGCTTCGGCCTGTCCGGCTCGGCCGACCGCTTCTCCGACACCTTCGTCCAGCTCAAGGACCAGGAGGTGGTAGGCGTGTCGCTGAGCATCCCCATCGTTGACTGGGGCCTTGCCCGCGGCCGTGTGCGCATGGCCGAGGCCCAGGCCGAGACCACCCGCAACCGTCTGGAGCAGTCCATGATCGATTTCCGTCAGGACCTCATGACCCAGGTCCTGCAGTTCAACAACCAGAAGAGCCAGTGTGAGATAGCCGCGCGTGCCGCCAGCCTGGCCCAGGAGAGCTACGACCTGGCCCTTCAGAACTTCGGCAGCGGCACCATGACCATGACCCAGCTGGACCAGCTCAAGGAGAAGCGTGACGCAGCCCTGAGCACCTACATGAGCAACGTGGCCAGTTACTGGAACCAGTACTTCGGCATACGCCGCGTCACCCTGTACGACTACATCAGCGGCACCGACATCAGTGCCGAATTTGACAAACTGATAAACAAATGACATTATGAGAACATATAGAATTCTTGTTTTGAGCCTGTTTGCATCGGCCCTTGTCCTGAGCGGCTGCAAGAACAGGAAAGCGGAAGAGAAGACCGATGACACTGAGATGGCCCGCGGCAGTTACAACATTGAGACGAATCCGGTTACAGTCGTTCCACTTGAACGCTCAACTTTCATGAAGCAGCTTGTCTGCAACGGCAAACTTGAGGCCCAGGCCAAAGTCCAGCTGCAGTTCAAGGCACAGGGCACAATAGAAAAGGTGGCGGTACGTGACGGCCAGAAGGTGCAGAAGGGACAGGTGCTGGCCAGCCTGGACAAGGAGCAGCCGCGCCGCCAGCTGGAGCAGGCCCGTCTGGCGTATGACAAGGCCGAGATGACCCTTGCCGACCGTCTGCTTGACTACGGCTACTCGCTGCAGGACACCGCAAGGCTCCCCGCGGAGCAGAAACGTGTCATCTATATCAACACAGGTTTCATTGACGCGCAGATGGCACTTGACAATGCCGAGCGCACCTACCGGCAGTGTGACCTCAGGGCCCCCTTCAGCGGCAAGGCAGCCAGCGTGAAGGCACAGGCACACGAACCAGCCGGCCAGCTGTGCACCCTCATCGACGACAGCCGCTATCTGGTGCGCTTCACGGTCCTTGAAACCGAATACCGTTTTGTCAGGGTAGGCCAGCAGGTCCTTGTATCACCCTTCGTTGATTCCGATGTCGTTCTAACCGGAACCATCCTGTCCATCAACCCCACCGTTGACCAGAACGGCCAGATAGCCGTCACAGCCCAGGTGCCGGGAAATGACGCCCTCATGGACGGCATGAACGTGCGCATCACCGTCGAGAACGCCGTCCCCGACCAGCTTGTCGTCCCCAAGAGTGCAGTGGTGATACGTGACAACATGGAGGTGCTGTTCCGCTACGTTGACGGAAGGAGCCTCTGGACCTACGTCAACGTGCTCATGTCCAACACCACCCAGCATGTGGTCGAGGCCAACAAGGACCGCGGTGCAGACCTTAACGTGGGTGACCTTGTCATAACCAGCGGCAACCTGAACCTTGGTGACGACGCTCCCGTCCAGATAGCGGAATAGCCTATGTTCAAGGGATTGATCAGAAGACCCATAGCGGTCATCATGGTGCTCATTGCCGTCATGGTACTGGGCATTGCAGCCATACGCAAGCTGCCCGTGTCCCTTGTGCCGGACATTGACATACCGCAGATCACCGTGCAGGTGACCAGCCCCGACCGCAGCGCGCGTGAGCTGAATGAGGTCATGCTCTCGTCACTGCGCGCCCAGCTGGTGCAGGTGCCCCACCTGCAGGACATAACCTGCACGGCCAAGGACGGCAGCGGCATAATCCAGATGACCTTCGAATACGGCAGTGATGCCGACTACATATTCATTGACGTGAACGAGCGCGTGGACCGTGCCATGAACGGCTGGCCCCAGGACGAGGAGCGTCCCATGATAGCCCGTGCCAGCGCCACCGACATCCCGGCCTTCTTCATCAACGTGTCGCTCAAGAAGGAGGGCAAGAGCTTCCTTGAGATGAGCGATTTCACCCGTCAGGTCATAGTCCGCCGTCTGGAACAGCTGCCCCAGGTTGCCATGGTCGACATATCGGGCCAGGTGTTCCCCCAGCTGCTCATCATTCCGGACATGGAGAAGCTGCGTGCCTTAGGCATAGACGAGGGCCAGCTGAGCAGTGCCATACAGGGTGCCAACGTGCGTCTTGGAAGCCTAAGCATACGTGACGGCGAATACCGCTTCGACGTGCGCTTCGAATCGGCCGTCATGACACGTCAGGACGTTGAGAACGTGTATCTTAAGCTTCAGGGCCGCGTCTATCAGATCAAGGACCTGGCGCGGGTGGTTGAGCAGGAGCAGAAGGTCAAAGGCATGATAACTTCGGACGGAAAGCAGTGCGTGACCCTTGCCGTAATAAAACGGTCCGATGCCCGCATGGCGGACCTGAGGAAGGGCATATCGGACCTGATGGACGCCTTTGAAAAGGACTATCCCGACATGCGCTTCGAGGTGACGCGTGACCAGACCGAGCTGCTGGACTACTCCATAAGCAACATGGTGCAGAACCTGCTGTTCGGCGCACTTTTCGCCTGCCTTATCATTTTCTTCTTCATGCAGGACTTCAAGAGCCCGCTGCTGGTGGTCATAACCATACCTACGGCTCTCATACTGTCGTTCCTGTTCTTCTATGTGCTGAAGATATCCATCAACATCATCTCGCTGTCGGGTCTGGTGCTGGGTCTGGGCATGATGGTCGACAACTCCATCATCACCATAGACAACATAACGCAGCGCTGGCAGAAGGGCGAACCGCTGGCCGATGCCTGCGTCCTTGGCACGCAGGAGGTGTTCACCCCGATGCTCTCATCGGTCCTCACCACCTGCGCCATATTCATTCCGCTTATCTTCATGAGCGGCATAGCGGGTGCTCTGTTCTATGACGAGGCCATGGCCGTGACCATAACGCTGTTCTCGGCCCTGATAGTGTCTGTCCTGGTCATCCCGGTGTTCTACTACCGTTTCTACAGGAACCAGACCTGCTTCACGCCCAACCGTTTCATTGAGAAGATAAGCGTAGGCAACATGACCGTGGGCTACGAACGGCTGCTGAAGTGGTTCTTCCGCCACAGGGGTGTCATGTGGAGCATCTTCGCCGCCGCCCTGCTGCTGACAGGGGTGCTGTTCACGCAGCTGGACAAGCAGAAACTGCCAACCCTGTCACACAGCGACACGCTGGTCAGCATAGAGTGGAACCGGCGCATATCCGTGACCGAGAACAACAGCCGCTGCGAGCAGATTGTGGCGCAGTTCCCCGACATGGTGGAGCAGTACACCTGCATGACCGGTGCACAGCAGTTCGCGCTGTCACACACCAAGGAGACCGGCATATCGGAAGCCATCATATACCTGAAGGCCGGAAGCACAAAGGACATTGAAACCATTGAGACCAGGGTGGGCGAATTCATACGCGCCACATGGCCCGATGCCGCATACTCGTGCCAGGCCAGCGGCAACATATTCGACATGCTGTTCTCCGAGAAGGAGGCCCCACTGGTAGCCAGAGTCAAGCGCAGCGACGGCAAGACCCCGGACCCGGACCATCTGACAGGTCTGCTTGCGGAAATACGTACGGCCCTTCCTGGAGTGGAGATACAGCCCGCCGAATGGAACGAATACATAGAACTCATCACGGACCCCGAGCGTCTGGCATTGTACAATGTCAGTTTCGGCCAGATACTGTCATACCTGCAGAACTCCATGAATGACAATTCGGTCCTGCGCATATCAAAGGGTGACATATCCATGCCGGTTGTGATCGGTGTCGGTGAGAAGCAGGCCCGTGACCTCATCCAGGGCAGTTACCTTGACACTCCGGGCGGACGCGTGCCGCTTGAGATACTGCTCAAGGAGACCCGCAACCGCGACTTCAAGTCCATAACATCGGGCGTTGACGGCGAATACTACCCGCTGGTGCTGGACGTGAAGGGCCGTGAAGCCCGCCGGGCCATGGAGACGGTCTCCAGGATTGTCCGTGCCGATGACCGCTTCGATGTGAGCTACACAGGCTCATACTTCACCAACCTTGAGATGATAAAGGAGCTGTGCTCAGTACTCGGAATCTCCATCCTGCTTCTGTTCTTCATACTTGCGGCACAGTTCGAGAGCCTTGTCCAGCCCCTCATCATCATGAGCGAGCTCATAATAGACATCTTTGCCGTCCTGGCCACCCTGCGGGTATGCGGCGAGAGCATCAACCTGATGTCCATGATAGGACTGGTGGTCATGTGCGGTATTGTCATCAACGACTCCATCCTGAAGGTCGATACCATAAACCGTCTGCGTGAGCGCGGATACGGCCTGAAGCGCGCCATCATGGAGGCCGGCAGCCGCCGTCTCAAAGCCATCCTGATGACATCGCTCACCACCATCCTGGCCATAGCCCCGTTCCTGGTGCGCGGCAATATGGGCAGCGACCTGCAGTACCCGCTCTCACTGGCACTCATTGCCGGCATGATAGCCGGTACTTTCGTAAGCATATTCTTTGTCCCTCTGGCCTATTATGTCATCTACCGCAAACAGCAGTAAGAGTCATGCGTTCAGCATAATCCTCATCATGATTGTGCTCATGGTGGTGGGTGCGGCATGCATCCCCATGCTCTCCGTGCAGTACCGTCCGGTGACAAAGAACAGGAGCCTGACGGTCAGCTTCAGCTATGACGCGTCGGCCCGCGTGGTGGAGTCCGAGGTGACCTCCGTCATTGAAGGCGCCATGAACACCGTGGCCGGCGTTAGCAGCATCAGCGCCACATCAGGCCACGGATGGGGAAACGTGAACATGACCTTCAAGGAAGGCACCGACATGGAGACCACCCGGTTCGAGGTCTCGACCCGTCTCAGGCAGATACGTGACAAGCTGCCTGCGGGCGTGCATCCCTCGGTGAGCGGCTCGGCGCGCGGAGGCGGCACCGGCACCACGACCATCCTGCAGTACACCATCAACGCCGACATGCCGGCATCGGAGATAGTGCGCTATGCCGAGGAGCATCTTGTCACTCCGCTGTCACGCATCGAGGGCGTCGATGAGGTGGGCACATCGGGTGCCATGCCTTTCGAGTGGGTGCTGACCTTTGACCCTAATTCGCTCAGGGCGGTGGGACTGTCACCCGGAGACCTGAGTTCGGCCCTAAACAGCTATTTCCAGAACAGCATTGTGGGCACGCAGGTGGCAGGAGACAACCTCATGCTGGTACGCATGAAGTCCCGCGACCTGCAGGGGCAGCTGGAGCAGATACCGGTCCGCAAGGTGGGTGACCGCCTGTACCGCATGGGTGACTTCGCTACCGTCCGCTACCGGGAGCAGACGCCACGGTCCTACAACCGCATCAACGGACTCAACACCATTGACCTGTATGTCCGGGCGCAGGACGGCATCAACACCCTTACCGTCACCGATGCAGTCAAGCAGCGCATGGAGCAGCTTGAGGAGCAGTTTCCAGAGAACTTTGCCATCAGGCTGCAGTATGACGCATCGGAGAATCTGAACAATGAGATAGAGAAGATTTTCTTCCGTGCCGTCATGGCCCTGGCCATACTGCTGCTGTTCGTGCTGGCCGTGAGCCGCAGCCTGCGCTACCTGCTGGTCATCGGACTTACAATAACTGCCAACCTGCTCAGCGCGTTCATATTCTATGTCCTGTTCGGGATTGACATAGAACTGTATTCGATGGCGGGCATTACGGTGTCACTTGGCATAATCATCGATACGGCCATTGTGATAGCGGACCACTACACCTATTACGGTAACCGCAAAGTGATGACTTCCATAGCCGGAGCCCTGCTGACTACCATAGCCGCGCTGCTCATAGTCTTCTTCCTGCCCGAACAGTCCCGTCAGAACCTGACCGACTTCATCTGGGTCATTGTCATCAACCTGACGCTGTCCATGGTGATTGCCTTCCTGTTTGTGCCGGCCCTGCTGGAGAAGTTCCCGCTTTCAAGCAAAGGTGTGGTCAGGAACAGCACGGGCCGCTTGCGCCGTCTGGTACGCAGCACAGACCTATACACCCGCATTGCCATGTGGGGCCGTTCCCACCGCTGGGTCTACATAGTGGCCATAGTGCTGCTGTTCGGCATACCTGTGCAGCTGCTGCCCTCATCGGTCCACCACAAGGAATATGATGATTATGAGGACCGTGACAAGGGCGGTCTGGTGGGTCTGTACAACAGGACAATAGGCGGCAAGTGGTACCAGCGCCATAAGGCATGGTTCGAGTACCCGCTGGGCGGCACGCTTAACCTGTACAGCAAGCACGGCTCGGGCGGTTTTAATATGGGCAGCCGTGACGAGGAGCAGCGTGAAGTCGTTCTGAACGTCTATGCCAACATGGCCGAGGGCCTGAACGTGCAGCAGCTCAATGATGTGGTCTCTGAGATGGAGAACTGGCTGCAGCAGTTCGATGAGATAAGCATGTTCCGTACCTCGCTGAGCGGCACATCGGGCTCAATTGAGATTCGGTTCAAGGACGAGTACCAGCGCACGCGTTTCCCGTATGAACTGAAGCAGAAGCTCTGGGCCAAGGCCATACGCTATGGCGGCGCCACCTGGAACATACCTGCGTTGGACGAGAACGACCAGTACCTGAGCAACAGCGTCTATCGCACCAGCTGGTCAAATACGATTTCCCTGTACGGCTACAACTACGACCTGCTGTACCGTTACGCCGAGGAGCTGATAGACACGCTCAAACAGAACCGCCGCGTCCCAGATGCCGGTTTCTCGGCCGGATATGGCTCATACGTGGCAAACGAGTTCTGCCTGGACTATGACCGTGAGAAGATTGCCAGGACCGGAATCAACGTGAGCCGCTATTTCTCATATCTGGGCGAGCAGCTGTATGACGGTCAGATAGGCCAGGTGTTTGACGGTGAGAAGATGGTGCCGGTAAGGCTGCGTTCCAGCGAGACCGATTACTTTGACCTGTGGCACATACGGGGTGACATGATTGTCATTGACAGCGTGGGGACCCGCCTCAACGACGTGGGTTCGGTGACCAAACGCCGTACCGGTCTTGACATCAGCCGCAGCAACCAGGAGTATGTCATTACCGTAGGCTATGACTTCATCGGCTCTTATGATCTGCGCTCCAAGATGGAGAAGGCGCAGATTGACCGCCTGAACGCGACCCTGCCCATGGGCTTCCGTGCCGGTAACAATGGCGGCTACTGGGGCTGGAGTGAGCAGAAGCAGAAGACCGTGCTCATATTCGTGGTCATTCTGGTCATATTCATGATATGCGCCGCACTGTTCGAATCGCTCCGCTATCCGCTGGCAATCATCAGTCTGATTCCCGTCAGTTTCATCGGCATGTTCATAGCGTTCACCATATTCGGGATATCGTTCGGTCAGGGTGCCTTTGCGGCCATGATTATGCTGTGCGGCATAACGGTGAATGCGGGCATCTATCTGACATCGGAATACCGTACCATTTGCACGGGTAATGACCGTACAGGCATGAAGAATTATGTCAAGGCCTACAACCGCAAGATTGTGCCCACCATGCTGACCATCCTGAGCACTGTCCTGGGCCTTATCCCATTCCTCTTCGACGGCCGTCAGGACATGTTCTGGTTCAGTTTCGCCATAGGTGTGATGAGCGGCATGCTGTTCTCGGTGATAGCCATCGTGCTGGTCATGCCGGTGTTCTTCCCGCTTAAGAGTAATGGAATCAATATTTGAATTGAACTAATAACTTTTTATTAATTAAAAATCAAAAACAATGAAAAGAAAGATGTGTGTTTTGCTCATTGGCGTAATAACTCTATTTGCCTCTTGTAGCAATGATTTTGAAGTATGGGATAACGGATTTGGGTATTCATGGAATGAAGAACTGAATAATATCGTGTCCGATTTTGATTACCTGTTTAAAAACAGCAATATCAAATTCATCAGATCAGAAAAAATTGACAGCAAAGTTGATAGCTTAGATTTCTTTACTGACGATACATATTTCCCTGTTTGTTTCGACAAACTATATAATTTCATTCTTCTTCAAAAAATAAATTTCTTGGCAAATGATACGGTGACCATTCATATGCCATCATTAATGTTGAAAAAGAAAGTGTCTCAAATTACTAATAATCAGGACCAGTATGATATGGTTAAAATATACTGGGCATTTCAAGATGAACCATTTTATACAATAGCTGCATTTGATAAAAAGAATGGTCAAATCATTTTTGATAACATACTTACTAATATCCCATTTTTCATGACTTCGACGCCAAACAGGAATTCCAAATTGACAAGAAGTGAAGGGGGGACTGGAGGCTCATCAGATACCAGAATCTTCTATAGGGATATATGGACTTACACTTATGGTTCTTTTGATGAATATAAAATAATGGTAAAAGCATTATGTACAATCAGATATGTCCATGATGACAGACAAAATTGTTGGAATATCATTCGAACTTACAAAACTGTAAATTACTCATTTATCGAACCTACTTATTATCATTATAATGTTAATTGTAAAGGCGAAGTTGCAAAAGTCGGAGATAACATTATCGGCTATATTTGGGTTGGAGAGGGATATTGTCCATTTAACTCTTCGGCATATTTTAATTGCTCAGATGCGTATAATTATTGTTTAAATGGATATTCTTGGAACGGTAATGTTTGGGCACTATCAGTTAACCAAACTATTGACTTATGGGAACTGGAGGAAAATCCATCTTCTGGAGAATGGGCTTTTTAAATGAATTTTTCAATCCAAAAAAATAATTAATATGAAAAAGATTCTATCCATTTCAGTTTTGTCTTTTCTTACACTCCTGCTGTCTGCTCAGACAGAACCTGTCGATTTGGGACTGAGCGTACAATGGGGCACCTGCAACATTGGTGCGACATGTCCGCAGGATGTAGGAAACCGTTACGCCTGGGGAGAAACTGAGACTAAGGACATGTGTTCTTGGGCTGATTACAGGTATTGCACCGACGGCAGGGGGAAGAAATTCTCAAAATACGTAATGAAGAAGCGTTCGGGCAGCAAGGACGGACTTGCCACACTGGAGTTGTCCGATGATGCCGCTCATGCCACTCTGGGCGGCAAATGGCGCATGCCTACAAATGAAGAGGTGAATGAACTGCGCAGCCTGTGCCGATGG
>JAZUEH010000063.1:0-2443 GCA_045640065.1 Bacteroidaceae bacterium | reverse complement strand
ACAAACCGTCGAAGTGACGAAAGGACAATATCGTATGTGGAAAGTCATGACCAGGCACTGGTAGGTGACAAGACAGTTATATTCCGTCTTGTCGATTCAGATATGTACTGGCATTTTTCAAAAGCCCAGGGTAATGATGTTACTGCACGTGGAATAGCTCTGCACAAGATGATACGTCTTGTTACTGCCTCAACCATGAATGGAGGATATCTGAATTTCATGGGTAATGAATTCGGCCATCCGGAATGGATTGATTTTCCGCGTCAGGGGAATGGATGGAGTCACAAGTTTGCCCGTCGTCAGTGGAGTCTTATTGATAATCCTGCGCTGGCATATGACTGGCTTGGTGCTTTTGATCGCGGCATGATCTCCCTGATCGGTTCGGATAATGACCTTATTGACTCCAAAGTGGAGGAATTCTGTCATAATGACGGCGATCAGGTTCTGGCTTACGGACGAGGAAACAGATTGTACGTGTTCAATTTCTCACCGTTACGTTCCTTTGCCGATTATGGAATTCTGGTTCCGGAGGGAAAGTATTGTGTGGTTCTTGACAGCGATGATGAAAGGTTCGGAGGCCAGGGCAGGGTTGATAATTCTGTGGACCATTTTACAATGCATGATCCTATGTATACGAAAAGTGGAAAGGGCTGGTTAAAACTTTATCTGCCATCCAGAACGGCTATTGTACTTGAAAGAATCTGAAGCCTATGAGCAAGTCATACGTTAGTTCTCCAAAGGATCAGGCTCTCAGGATTGTCATGCTGTTCCTTTTTTCAGCATTCTCATTCTGTTGGCTCTACTTCTTTCAGGGCGGACTTATGGAGGCTGCCTATAACATGGCCATATCAAAGGTCGGAGGCATTGAAGGACATTTCAGTCCTCTGCTTATGGCCCTGGTGCTGACGGGATTCCTTGATGTGATTGCAATCGGCATCAGAACAATAGGCCGTGCTGACGGCCCTTTTGTCGCGCTTGACTACATTATTCCTTCCATCTTGCTTGGCGCATTCACTTCATTTGACGGAACCCGTTTCTTTTCACAAAGCTCATCGCAGTGGATTTGCGTTCTGGCTGTATCGGTGCTGATGCTTCTGCTGGCCGCATTCATCAAGGCCCGATCTCTGTTCCGCACTAATGATGTGGCGTCCGGAATGGCCGTCAATCTCATGCTCATGCCTGTGATGTTCGGTATGACTGTTCTGTTGGGCAACACTGACGAACTGTATCATAAGGAACTGATGGTGGGCAAATATGTTTCAGCTGGAAGATATGAAAAGGCACTTCAGGTCGGTCGCAGTGACGAAGAGTCGAGCATCGGGCTGGGAAGACTCAGGGCTGATGCCATGATTGCGATCTCCAAGGACAGTACTGGTGCGGAAATCGGAAACAGACTGTTCGACTACGTGATTGTCAGCCCTTCATCCTTGTCGGCATATCTCAAGAATGAGGCATCGCGCGATAGTCTTGGTCACGACAATCTGCTTCTTGCCGCTGCGCTTTTAGACCGTAATCTTGAAAAGGCCGATACGATTTTCAGCCCTTCATTATATAAAGAGGTGTTGCCGAAGTTTTTCATGCAGGCTTTCGTGATTAGTGAAAATGAACAGGTAAGAAACTGCTTCCCTGATCAGTATGCACGGGAAGCTGACAACTATCGCAGATTCATGCAACAATATGAAGAATCGGCAGGAAAGCCTTTGCAGTACCGTAGAAACAGTTGTTTCATGGATTGGCACGATTCCTATTTCTGGTACTACCAGTTCAGGTGAGCACCAACGCTGGAAATAAATTTGGGGAATCGGCAGAATGCCGATTCCCCAAATTCTTTTAATGCGTTTTTTCCGATTAGCAGTTTTCAATGGCACCCTGTGCTGCAGCCAGACGTGCGATAGGAACGCGGAACGGTGAGCAACTCACGTAGTTCAGTCCGACCTTGTCGCAGAACTTGACTGATGAAGGTTCACCACCATGTTCGCCGCAGATACCGCACTTCAGTTCAGGACGTACAGAACGGCCCTTCTCGACGGCCATCTTGATGAGCTGGCCAACACCCTTCTGGTCAAGAACCTGGAACGGGTCAACCTTAAGGATCTTCTTCTCAAGATAAACAGGAAGGAATGATGCGATATCGTCACGCGAGTAACCGAAGGTCATCTGTGTGAGGTCATTCGTACCGAATGAGAAGTACTCTGCGCGGGCTGCAACTGCATCGGCAGTAAGAGCGGCACGTGGGATCTCAATCATTGTACCAACCTTGAACTCGAACGGCTCGACACCCTCTTCCTCGAACAGCTTGGCAGCTGTGGAGCGGATGATTTCCTCCTGCTGCTCGAACTCGTAGTGCTTGCCAACCAGAGGAACCATGATTTCCGGCATCGGGTTCTTGCCTTCCTTGCGGAGCTGGATGGCAGCGCCAATAATAGCCTTGGTCTGCATTTCG
>JAZUEH010000062.1:0-5457 GCA_045640065.1 Bacteroidaceae bacterium | reverse complement strand
GTTGCAGCATCTATTCCGGCATTTCTGGCAGATGATACGCCTCCGTTCTGTTTGTGTATGACTCTGATACGCGAATCTTTTGCGGCATATTCATCACAAATTGCACCGGAGTTGTCTGGGGAACCGTCATCCACAAGGATAATCTCCAGATTGGACCAGGTCTGGGCAATGATACTGTCCACACAGCGGTGAAGATATTTCTCCGCTTTATATACAGGCACTATTACCGACAGCAGTTTACTGTTCCTTTCCATAGACTTCCCTGTTAATGACATCATTCAATATGGACGAAATTTTTGCGGCACCATGAACGTTCAGGTGGATGGCATCATGAAAGTCATGCGGTTCGAAACGTGCATCATCCATATAGTCAAACACCATGCAGTTTCCATAATCGGCAGCAAGCCTGTTCATCAGTTTTCTGGTTTCCGCCAATTGCCGGGCATCAACATTATCCTGATATGTGTGCCAGGTGGGGTATAGCATAATGGCACATGTTACACCATGTTCCTGGCAAATTCTGACAATATGTTCATAATGGCTGTAGTTGAATGAACCGTCAAACGTGCGGTTCTCACTATTAGCTGGTGTATGTGCAACCGCTGTCTTTATGCCGTCTTCATCAAGGAACCCGGCCGGATGCTCAACATTCTGGCCTGAAAATCCGTACTTCAAATACTCGTTGCTGCCGTTATCGTTGTCCGAACTCCAAGCTTCACGAGTCATGTAGTATCTGGCCATCTGAATCCAGGCCGATGCCGGATTGTTCAGAATCTCCAGGTTATACTCCGGTTTCCACCTTGAAATTTTCTTGCCCCTTATTTCATCTACACCCCAATACAGATGGAACTTGATGGTATTGAACAGGTCTTCACCGCCCATATCCTCCAGTTCGGAAATGGAATTGAAGAAATGATAATACGATGTGGCTATGACCACACACTTCAGGGAATCCATACGGTCTATGAACTTTGACAGTATGAAATCATCAAAATACACGTTCTGGAAGCCCAGTGCCATGTTGTATGCCCTGTGGTCGAACTGCTTGGGATCAAAGCCCTCGTTGGCATGGGAATGGCCAAGTGCCAGAATCTCTATCTCACCGGCATATGTTTCCAGTCCCTTGTATTTGTCCTTGAATGCCGTTGGCTTGGCCCGGAATCCAATTTCGCATAATGCAAGGACTGCGGCAAGCAGAACCAAGAATATCAGCAGTCTTATCAGGAACTTCTTCATATCTCCATCATCATTCTAAAACTGGGCATATATGAAAGCCGATGAATCCGTTGAGAACACCAGCGTTATCATCAGGATTGCCAGACAGATGACATATCTGAGCGCCACCCATCTGACACCGTTCAGGTCCAGCCCGAAATCCTTCTTCCTCTGGATCCATTCCACCAGCATGGTCACGAATATGAATGCAAAGCACTGCAGATGCCTTGGTTCAAGATCAAACCGTACAATGCTTGGGCTGAACAGATGTCCTATATACGTGAACGCGCTACTAACAGATGGCGCACGGAATATTATCAGTCCTATTGTGACCAGCAGGAAAGTCAGCAGCATGCGTCCCATATCCTTCAGACAGGGCAATCCCAAACGGCCTGTCTTGATTTTGGATTTTTTGAAAAAAGCTCCAGACAGAATAAGAGGAACGAACAACAGACCGTGATACAGACCGAATACGGCATAGGTCCAGTTGTCCCCGTGCCACATTCCAACAAGGACAAAGTTGATTATAATGGCCAGAATCATGCCATAGTTGCCCCAATCCCTGAACTTGATGTTCAACGGCATGAACACATAGTCCGTAAGCCACGAAGTCAGTGATATGTGCCAGCGTCTCCAGTAGTCAGCCACGTTGACCGCAAAGAACGGATAATTGAAGTTCTTTGCGACTTTCAGTCCCAATGTGCGGCCTATGCCTATTGCCATATCGGAATACCCCGAGAAATCCATATACATCTGGAATGAATACAGCACTGCAACAACCAGCAGCTTTCCGGCAGGCATAAGTGCAAACTCATCGCCCCATGCCGCATCTACGCAGGTCACAATGTTGTCGGCAACGGCAACTTTCTTGAACAGACCCCAGATGAACTGGCGGCATCCGTCCATAGCCATGTCATAATCGAAATCACGCTTATGTCCCAACTGCTCCATGAATCCGGGACGGTCAATGGGACCGGCCATTATGCAGGGGAAGAATGCCACATAGGTCGCAAAGGCTACAAAATCGTCTGTCGGTTCAATCCTGCCCCTGTGTATCTCGACTGAGTAGCTTATCAGCTTGAATATGAAGAAACTTATGCCAAGAGGCATTATTATCCTGAAGGTGTGCAGATTGGTCTGCAAACCTATAGCCTCAAACAGACCTGCAAACGATGTGATGAAGAAATTCAGGTACTTGAAATACAGCAGTAGCCCGACTCCCAGCACTATTCCTGCAGTATTGAGTGCTGAGCCTTTCCTGCTGTCACCGGCCTTTCCAATGCTTCGCCCCAGGAAATAGTACACAAGCGTTATTGCTGCCAGGAGCGGCAGCAGTTTCCAGCTGGCATAACCGTAGAAAAAGTAACTGGCCAGCAGCAGGATCATGTTCTGTGACTTCCCGACATTCCTCAATGGCGAGTAATACACTGCAAAAAGGACAATGAAGAAAATCAGGAAGGCGAACGTGTAGAAGGTCATATCTTTGATGCAATGCTGTCGGCCATTTCACCAACGTTCTTCCATGAGAGAATCTCCTTTGAAAGGAACTTTATCTTGAAATGTTTCTCAATTGCCACAATCAGCTGGATATGGGTAAGCGAATCCCATTCCTCAACATCGTTGGCTGTGGTCGATTCTTCCAGTACTATGCTTTCCTCATCAAGGACATCTCTGAATATGTCCTGCACCTGTGACAGAATTTCTGTTCTTTCCATATGTCAGTCAATTATTCCGCTAATATAACATTCCTTTGGCAGATAAGCCTCCACTTCAAGCACAAAAAGTGTTCTTGACTCGTCCGGCAGTACATTGAAACCAAGGCCGGTGTAGTGGGGGGCTACCATGGCATTCTTGGCAGTAGGAATGTATTCCCCTATTATCCTCTTGAATCCGTTTGCCTTGGCATACTCCACAATGGTGTTCAGTGTGAATGCCTCCATGCCGCGTTTCAGTACCCGGCAGCTCATGAACCATGTGTCCACGAAAAGGTCAGTTCCGTTTTCCTTTTTGAGAATGACCACACAAATCAGTCCGTTGTCCCCGAACTTGTCTTCAAGAGTGAAGCTGAAGCACTTGTATGAATTGTCCGAAGCCAGCCGTTCTATGTCTCCGTCAGTGTAGCGGACGGTGCGCAGGTTGAACTGGTTGGATCGCTGTGACAGCTGGGCTACTCGAGGCGTGTTGAATGATGTGAACCCCTCTACCTTTGACACCATTCCAAGGCTTTTCAGAAAATCTGCTTCATTGGCAAATGTCTTGCGTTGTTCTACGCGTTGGGCCTCGACCTGATACTGGCGTGTGCGATCCTTGTCCCCTGCAGAATATGACACTGTTTCGAACAGGTTCTCACTGTAAAGGAACTCCAGATAGTCTCCCGGATCCTCGGGCAGTTCGGGAACGCATATGTCAGGAATCGCTTCGCGAACCATATTGCGTTCAAAGGGATTGTCGTCAAGAAATACCATTGAGTCGAAACCTATGTTCAGGATAGACTGTATGGCACGTATGTTGTCCACCTTGGTTTCCCAATTGGCCATGAATACTGCAATGTCATCAAGCTTGAGCACCATGTCTGGATGCTTTTCGAACGGTTCTTTCGCCACAGACTCGGTATTCTTGCTGCAGACTGCCAGAATTATTCCGCGTTCCTTGAGCTTCTTTATCCACAGCTGGAATTCGGTGAAAGCCTTGCCTATGCCAAGACCATGGCCAAGCTGAATGTTTTCAATGCCGTCATCGCCAATCACACCTCCCCATAGGGTGTTGTCCAGATCCAGGATAAGACATTTTTTTATTCGCCCCTTCATGGCGCAGATTATGTCCCATGTGCGTGCGGCCACCAGCGGCAGGGCATCGATTGAAAGCACCATCTCGGTACTTACATAGACCGATGACCGGAACATGACGTCACGTCCAATTTTGTTCTGTATGGCAGCAAGGTCACAGACATAGAAGTTGGGATTCTTGACAGACATATCCATCAGACAGAAGTTCAATTTCCTTATCTGATAACTGAACGAGAGCCCAACTTTATTGGCAAAACTGCCAAATACCGTGTCATCAATCTCAGGATAGTTGCAGTAAATTATCTTGCCGGGCACAGATTTGCAAATGGTTTCTATAAACGCAAGCCTGTCATCGGCAATTGATGCCTTCGTGGCCATATCGGCCTTGCCATACTTTACCAGCAGCTTGTGGGTGGACTGGAACACGATGGTGATTTCCGGATTGAAGGCATACAGTTCCGATGTCGGGTCCATGACCTGACGTTCAACCTGATTGTATTCGGCCTCGAACAGTTCCACATTGAAGCTTCTTAACCGTCCCATTCCCTTGATGGCTGTGGCAAGGAACTGTGTTGCAGTATCTCCCAGAAGGGCTATCCGCAGGGTGGGGAGTCCGCTGCAGTCCTGCTTCGATGCTTTTTTCAGACTATTGAATGATTCCATACTACTTGTTCTCGTTTCCAAGTATTTCTCCAAGATTCACTATTCTGTCCAATCTTTCAGACAGGGCATTGGCAATAGTTCCTGCCACTTTCCTGCGCGGCCATTCGATTATGAAAGCGGCCACGAATACGGTAACAGTCAGTAGGGCTATTGTCAGCCAGACGTGTGCGCCCAGTCCTTCGTTCAGGAATAAACCGTTCACGTATCCGTACAGTGGACGGTATAGTATCACATCCTGAATGAACAGTGCAGCAACCACAGTCGATGCCCAGACATTGATGAACTTGGAGTGTATATTGCATTTCCTGAAGAACAGGAACAGCGATACTGCCATTCCGATTACCAGAATGCTGTTATGCTGGAAGAATATGCCGTATTCCTTGTGGAAAAGGTCATAGACAAGTATGGCCAATGTCACTCCAAATACGAATATTGAAAAGAATGCGGCCATTGACTGTTTCCGCGTAATTTTGGAAAACAGTTCCTCTCTTCTTATGTATCCTCCAAGGACGTATATGAACATGAGCAGAAGTGCGGTGTTGCCATCGGGATTGGCAAATCTCCAGCTGCTTATGCATATGAGAACCAGCCCTATTGCAACAATGCACCTCAATGCCCTGATGTCAGACTCACGGACAGCCTTGTTGAGTATTGGACTGACCATCATCACCCAGAAATATCCCTGGAAGAACCAGTTCGGGGTCCTGGAAATGAATAACACATTGAATATTCCTGATATCCCGATATCGGCCAATGGGGTGTTGACAAACAGATTCACCGCATTGTAGAATAA
>JAZUEH010000061.1:0-9394 GCA_045640065.1 Bacteroidaceae bacterium | reverse complement strand
TTGGCAAAGAATCAGCCTGTTTTGGCCATTTACGTGCCAATCGTGCATGAAAATAGGCCTTGTAGGGTATTATGACTGCCGGATTGGCAATCAAGGAGAAATTGTGCCCGCGACATTTTTGCATGATGAGTGGGTGGCTGTGCGGACTTTCCGTGGAATGGCCGGCAAGCGCCAAGGCCTTCCAGACGTGAAGAAACGCGGCTGTCCGAAGCGGCGAAGCCGCAAGTTCCGCGTTTCAGCCTGGAAAGCCGCAGGAGCAGGCCATGGAGCGGCAGTCCGCACAGCACCCTTCCAGCATGCAAAACCTGTATCCAAAATGAGATCAGCCCCCACTGAATTTCGACTGAGCCGAAAAAAAGCCGGACCACCAATCATCACTGGCGGTCCGGCCTTTTGAAAATTGGGGCTGTCCCCATTTATCACTTTTCCTTGCGGTGGAAAATCTTGTAGACTACTGGAACTACCACCAGGGTAAGCATGGTGGAAAGTGTCATGCCGCCTATGATGACCCAACCTATGCCGTTTCTCAGCTCTGCTCCGGAACCGCTTGCCACGGCCACCGGAATCATGCCGATTACGGTTGACAGGGCTGTCATAAGAATCGGGCGTGTACGCAGGCGTACGGCCTCCAGAAGGGCCTTGTCCATTCTCTCGCTGTAGCTCATGCCGCTGTCCGTATCAAGAGCAAGCTGCTCGTTGGCAAAGTCAACCAGCAGAATGGCGTTCTTGGCCACCAGACCTATCAGCATGACCAGACCCAGCATTGCATAAATGTTCATGGACGTTCCGGACAGGGCGAGCGCCAGAATGGCACCCAGAATGGAGAACGGTATGGAGAACATGACCACAAGCGGATCGACCCAGTTGTTGTACAGCACCACCATGGCCAGATACATGAGAATCATGCTCAGCATCATGGCCACTCCCATCACGCTCATGGAATCCATCATGGACTTCATGTCACCCACGGTCTCCATGCTCATGCCCATCTCGCTTGCCTTGGCCTCGACCTTTTCCATGAACTGGGCCGATGCGGCACCTGCCGAGATACCGGCCACATTGGAACTGATTGTCACCGAGGGATTCCTGTTATAGCGTTCCAGACGGTTCGGACCCGTTCCAAGACTCACCTGAGCGAACTGGTCAAGCGTAATGCGGCTGCCCTGGGCGTTCACGAACGTCAGATTCGACACATCGTCAATGCTTTCCCTGTACATGCGGTCAGCGCGTATGTTGATGTCGTACTCGTAGTCATTACGCACGAACTTGATCTGCGTATTGCCCTGGAATGCCATCTGCATGGTCAGACCGACCGCATCGAGCGTCAGGCCCAGAGCCGACATCTTTTCGCGGTCCACGACCACCTGCACCTCAGGCATGCCGCTGCCGGTCGAAATCTGCTGCTGGAGCGTTCCTGGAATTGAACGCATGGCATCCAGCGCGTATTCGGCAAAGACGGCCACAGAATCGGCCTGAGTGCCCGAAATCACGTATTCCAAGGCCGATGAGTTGCCGCTTCCGTGCAGCGTGGCGGCGAACATCCTGACCTTGGCGTCCACCAGATAGCTCTCAAGCTGCTTCTGAAGCGGTGCAATGTATCTCTTGACATGTCTGTCACGTTCCGATGGCGGAACCATCCTGACGTTGATCTGAGCCATGTACGGCGTTCCCTGCGTGTTCTGGTCGTTGCTGCTTGTCAGACCCACCATTGTCACGCACTCGACTATCTCGGGCTTGTCCAGAAGCCACGATTCGGCCTTTGCCACCATGGCACCCGACTCCTCTATCGAAATGTCCTTCGGCATCTCTATTATGGTCGAGAACTCGCTCTGATCGACATCGGGCATGAATTCAAATCCTATGAATCCACCGGGGAAAAGTCCGCAAATAAGCACAGTGAGCACTATCACTGAAATGCCTACCCAGCGCTTGTGTCCCAGTGACCAGGAAAGGATACCTGCCACCCAGTCGGCAAAACGCTGTACCTGACGTTCAAACCACATCAGGAAGCGTCCCGAGGTGCGATTCCCGTCAAGTACCTCAAGCTTTCCGTAACGTGATGTCATGAGCGGCACCAGAGTCAGAGCGCTCAGCAGACTGAACAGGATAGCGAATACTATCACACCGCAGAACTGGCGCAGGATATCCGATACCAGACTGTCAGTCAATGCAATAGGCAGGAATACCACAACCAGTACTATAGTCACCGTGATGACCGTCATGCCAATCTCGCGCATGGCATCGATGGTTGCCTGGACAGGCGTCTTGCCCATCTCCATGTGTCGGTAAACGTTCTCGATCACCACAATGGCATCGTCAACCAGCACACCTATGACGACCGACAGGCCAAGCAGTGACATCAGGTTCAGCGTGAAGCCGAACAGCTTCATGCCTATGAAAGCACCGATTAATGAAAGCGGCACTACAAGCATGACTATCAAAGCATTACGCCAGTTGTGCAGGAATACCAGAATGACCAGGGTCACCAGTATTATGGCCAGCAGCAGGTCAACGAGCACCGAACTGATTGAAGCCCTCGTGAACTCGCTGGTATCGGACACTATCTGCATCTGCAGGTTCTCGGCCTTGAACGAATTCTCCAGCTGGGCCATTGCCTCGCTGACACGGTCACTGAGGTCGATGGCATTGGCATCGGACTGCTTGAATATGTTCAGCAGCACCGCTTCCTTGCCGTTCACACGGGCCAGCTTGTTAACCTCCTTGGTGGTCTCGACCACGTCGGCAACATCCTGCAGGCGTATCTGAGTGCCGTTCGGCATGGTCATGAGCACCAGACTGCGGATTTCTTCAACGCTGAGCAGCTTGCCTGACAGACGGATGGAGGTGCTGGTATTCTCGTTCTTCAGACTTCCGGTCGGGAAATCAAGGTTTGCGGCACGCAGGGAGCCCATGATCTGCACCGGAGTCAGTCCGAGAGCCCGCATTGCCTCCATGTCCAGGTTGACCTGGATTTCACGCGGATGCAGGCCCACGGCATCGACCTTCGCCATGCCCTGTATGCGCAGCATTTCCGGAACCAGACGGTGTTCCACAAGGTCGCTGAAATCGGCCGTCTCAAGGTCGCTGGTCACTGACAGAGTCATTACCGACTTGTCATCGATGGTCATCTTGTTGATCATAGGAGACAGGATTCCCGACGGCAGCTCAGCCTTCTTGGAGTCGATCTTGTTCTGGGCATCGGATATGGATTTGTCAATGTCGGTACCGTAAACGAATGATACAAAGACCATTGACATGCCTTCGAACGAGTAGGACCGCATGGATTCCACACCCTGAAGCGATGACAGGGCGTCTTCAAGCTTGCGCGTAAGCGAGCTCTCCACCTCCTGTGGCGATGCGCCCGGATAAACCACCTGCACGTTCATTGACGGCGGCGTGAACTTGGGCATGAGTTCGGCCTGCAGGGACGAAAATCCCAGATAGCCCAGAATGGCTATCACCAGGAACAGCACAATCACATAGATCGGCCTCCTGATTGAAAGTTCTGATATCTTCATGATGAACTCCGGTTTTCGTTATTCCACAACAGTTACCTGAGTGCCGTCGGCCACATTCATGAGACCGGCAACAATGATTTCGTCATTCTCCTTCAGTCCTGAAAGAATCTCGACCATGTCACCGCTCATATCACCAAGCTGGACCTGCTGCCGGACAGCCTTGCCGCCCTGCACCTTATATACGTTAGCGGCCTTGGCGCTGCCTACAATGGCCTTTCTGGGCACCAGAATACCCTGCGCTTCACTTGCATCGGTGAACTGGACCTTCATGTACATGCCAATCTGAAGATTCTCGTCATTGTCAAGGACAATCTCGACCGGATAATTCAGACCGCGGTCAGTCTTGATTCCCACAAAACTTATCTCGCCCGTGAATTCACGTTCCGGAGTTCCGCCCTTCAAGGTAACCTTCTGCCCCTTTTCAAGCATGCGTACCCTTGATTCTGGCACATTGCAGGTCAGTTTCAGACGGCTGTCATCGACAATGTCAAAAAGCGGTGCGTTCGGAGCGATCAGCGAACCCGGCTCAACGTAACGCATGTTGATGGTACCGGCCATAGGAGACTTCACGGTAGCATCGGCCAGACGCTTGGCGCTTACCGTAAGGCGGCTCTCGGCTGCCGTAAGCTGCGTCCTTATGTTATCAAGCTGCTGGCTTGTCACGCCTCCGGCCTCATTGGCACGGGCAAAGCGCTGCTCGTCCTTCTTCAGGGCCTCGTATGCCGCCTTGTTGGCGTTATAATCGGCCTGCAGGAGCTCCTTGTCAATCTCAAGCAGAACCTGTCCCCTGCTGACCTTAGAGCCGTTCACAACGTGAATCTTCACAACCCTGCCCTGCACGTCACTTACAAAGTTCAGTTCGTTCAGAGCCTGGGTCACGCCATTTGAAGTGAAATCATGGCCGAAGACCTCATTGCGGACCTTCATGGTACGGACCTTGACATCGGTACCTGCATCGGCCACCTCCTGCGCCTGTTCACTTATATTTGCCTTGTTCCTGTACAGAAGATATCCTGCTCCTGCAACAATCACAGCCACTATGGCAATTCCTGTAATCTTCTTCATATCTTTTGCTTTATTTATTATCAATCAATTCATTAATGGTACCGCTGGCTTTCTTCAAATCAATGTATGCCTTGACTCCGCCGCTAAGTGCGTTCACATAATTCATCTGAGACTGCACCAGCTGTGACTGTGCGTTCAGCAGATCGCTCAATGACGAAATGCCTTCATCGAAGTTCACCTGGGTAACGTCAAACACCTTCTGGGCAAGTTCCTTGTTCTCCCTCTGGGCCGATACCGCCCTCATCTGCTGCTCCAGCTGGCCGCTGGCGTTCGCCCAGTTCATTTCAAGCGACTGGGTCATTGCAGCCTCATCATGGTGTGATTTCTCAATCTCAAGCTTTGCCTTGCGCACCTTGGAACTGTTGGAAAAACCGGTGAAAAGGGGCATTTTCAGATTCAGCGACAACATCGACACCGGGAAATGATAGAATGTTTCGCCCTTGAAGTCATCGCCCATGTAATTCATCGAGTAGTTCCCCACCAGATTAACTACTGGCAAAAAGGCATATACAGCCTGCTTGTGTTGCAGCCCCAACATGTTCTGCTGCTCCTTGAGCATCCTGTAAGCGGGAATTGATTCAATACGGAAATCAGGCCTGGAAGCCAGCATAAGCATGTTTTCCATGTCATCGGACTCCAGTTTGCAAATTTCCGGGTCGGAATCCGATTCCTGTCCCATCTGCAGCTTGAGCAGTTTCTTCTGCACGTCAAGCGCCTGTGCCATCGATGCGCGTTCGGTCTCCAGATTGGTCCTGGACACCTTGATGCGGCCGGCATCGACCTCACGCATAAGACCGTTCTCCATATTGGCGTTCACCACCCCAAGTGTCTTGTCAAGAAGTCCAATGCTGAAATCGAACTGGTCCAGCGCGTATTCAAGCACCTGAATGGCGTAATAAATCTGCGCAGTCTGTGCAATCACGTCATCGGTGGTCATCTGCAGACCCAGATCGGCCATTTTCTTCGATTCGTCAGCAATTGCCAACGCGTTGAAAATCGAGAAGTTGACAATCTGCTGGGCGACACTTGCCCCCCAGTTCGCCGAATAGTCCATACCCATGCTCACGGTCATGTACTTTGGAGCATTGGGGTCCTGCATGGCTGCAGGCATCATGCTGTTAACAAAGTTCGGCATGGCGAATGTCGTCTTCTGGAAATTGTCCGTAATTCCGGCCGATGCGCTGATCTGCGGCAGCAGCGAACCCACGACCTCCTTCTTCGCCAGAACGGCGGTTTCAATGCCCAACCGGTCCTTCTGGATTGACCGGTTGTGCTCAACCGCATACTCAAGACACTGCCCCAGTGACAGTTCCTGAGCTGTAGCTGCAGCTGGAATCACCAATCCCAACAGCAGCAGTCTGATTCCTTCAAATTTCATTTCTAACAGGTTTTGGTTATTATCTTATTCCTTTTTTCAAAGCAGCAGAGCCTTCAGATTGAAGTCGATGACCTGACTGAAATACTCCTCATAAGTGCAGACTCCTCCCTTCATGACCTCCTTATGGAAGAAACTGAATATGGAGTATGCCACAAAACGCGCCATCAGTCCGGCATCGATCTCCGTCCTGTAGACGCCCTGTTCCTGACCCCGCAGTATATTGCCGCGCAGTCTTTCCTCAAACAGTTCGGTACCACTGTTATGTCTGTCATTCGCTATTCCCGGATAGTTCTCCATCAGATCACGGGTAAAGACATGCGAAGCATCCCTGAAGAACTGCCACATACCCAGAATGCCGTCACGGAAGCCCTGCTCCACCGGCACCGAGCTGTCATCCAGACACGCCGTAAGCCCACGGAATTCCTGGAACAGCCGTTCCATGCACTTCTCCATCAGTTCGTCCTTGGAGCTGAACCTGTTGTAGAGGGTCTTTCTGGTAACCCCTATCCCATCGGCAATGGCATCCATGGAAAGCCCCAGTCCATCGGTCTTTATCAGTTCGATGACCGCATCCAAATACTTTTCTTCTTTCATGTCCAATATTGCAAGCGCCCAAAATTACACAATCAAATTAAAAACTGTGTAATTTACAGGCAAATTTTGCCATATTATGGACATTTTGCTAAATACGTTCCCTCACGGAATCTCGCGGTGAGCAATCCCGCGGGTTTCACGCACGGGACTGTCCTTTCCTGATTTTGGTTGACTCGGTTTATAGATTTATTACTAGTATAAGTTGACTATTTGTCGTTATCCCTGTGATTGGTTGACCATCCGAGTCTTATCACTGTCAGGGGTTGACTGGAGGCCGTAGGCCGGAAGGAGACCCCTGACACGCTGGCAAAGGTAAACAGTTTTCAGGGATATCCAAGTTATCCCTTGATTTTATTACCTCCAGCCTGTAGCTGTGCCATCTCATATCCCTGTCACCGGTTGACTCGACCATCTCCGCTGGGGCCTTCATGCCGATGCTCATATGTGGCCTGCGGTTATTGTAGAAGTCGACGGCCACAGCAACTGCAGCAATAACATCCTGGATGCTCCTGAAGACCTTGTCCTTGAGTAGTTCGTTCTTCATTGTGTTGTTAATCCGCTCGGCCTGAGCGTTGTCCTTAGGGTCTCCGGTTTCGGTCAAGCTTATTCTGATGCCGTAGTCCTTGAGCAGATTGACATACTCTCGGCTAACATACTGGCAGCCACGGTCAGAGTGATGGATAAGGTTGATCTTCTTGCCTTCTATGCGTCTCAATGCCATCCTCAAAGCCTCCAGAGGATATGTCGTGTCCAATGTCGGACCGACACTCCAACCGACTATTTCCTCCGTGTAGGCGTCAAGAATGAGGGACAGGTAGCAGAAGTGATAGCGATATTCATCGTCCATTATCACGATATAGGTTATATCGCTAACCCACAATTGGTTGGGAGCAGTAGGAATGAAGTCCTTGATGAGATTGGGATATGTCGGAAGGCCGTGCGTCGAGTCCGTAGTACGCGGTTTGCGTATCTTCAACCGCAGTTTGAGGCCATGCTCGTGAAGTATCCGACAGAAGCGGTCGCGGCAGATCGGCTTATCGCATGCGAACTCGCGGCTGTACATAGTCCACAGTTTTACACCGCCAATGCCAGGGTCAACTTCACGGATTCCCTTGGCGTACTGGAGAGCAAACTCCTCCTTCGCGGCCTTGGCTAACGCCGCATCTTCATCATATTGATAGTAGGCCTGCTTACTTACACCAAACAGCCCGCAGAGCTCTGCCACATGGCATTCTGTGGCAGATTCTGCGTGCAGGTCAGTCACTGCTTGGTGCCAGCTTTTTTTCTTATCTCGATGTGCCAACGCTCCTCCGCTATGTCGATAATCTTCTCGTTCAGGCGGTTGCGCAGTTTCTCGACCCTAAGCTGTTCCTCCAAGTCAGCAACCTTTGCCTTCAGAGCCTCCAGCTCTTCAGACTTTGAAGAGATTGCTTTTGCCATTGCTTGTGGATCCTTGTTTGAAGGATTACTTGCAAAGTTAGCAATCCAATTGGCAAGTGTTGTTCGATGAACAGGAAATAACTCTAGTTTGGCTATTCTCGCTGCTGTCATACCTGTTCGCTGATAAAACTCTACTACCTGATCGTAGTACTTTTGCTGTTTCTGGGTCATGATTAACTCTTTGTTTTTGAGTCAACCTTTTTTAGTTAAAGACAAATGGGAATACGTTCCCTCGCGGTGAGCAATCCCGCGGTGAGCAATCACGCGGGATTCACGCACGGGACTGCCATTTGTTGATTTGCACCTTATCAACGCGATGGCGTTGGCGCGGAATCATTCAAAGGTATCAGTCCAGAGGCATCGCCGTCCAGTATCAATACTTCTTGTGGCGTATCCAAGGCTTTCAGTTTGATTTCATAGAAACAAGTGTCAAGTGGAACGGCAACAGTATCATAGCCGCGGTACGTCACTTCCATTCTGTCATTAAAGTCCTGCACTCTAAGACTGAATTTTCCTTCCATATCGGTCAGGGCAATGGAAACAATGTGATTCACTGAATCTCTCTCATAAACGGTCGCTTCCATCATGGGGCCACAATTGTCTGATACCACACCTGATACGGTTTTTTCAGGTTCTTGAGCATGAGCGGTAACTTTGACGGCTGGCACAAGAAGAACAAGAAGCAAGAATAGCAAAGTCCGAATTCGTCTCATAATAAATGAATTAATTCAAAACAACACATAACGCAAACTTATGAAAAAAAAATACAAAACAACTTCACTTGTCAAATAAATATGGCACACCACCGTTCAGGCCACTGGCGCTAACCTTAAAGCGGGTGCTGTATGAGTTGTTGTAGAACTCTATCCCGGCATGGCCGTCCTTGTCGGTCTGCAAATTGGGATTCCAATACAGGGTGCGGCGGTAGTCAACGTCATAGTACTGCGGACCATCGGGGTATTGTGGGGTATAGAACTCTGCCGGAGGGGTGTAGCCATGGGCGGTCAGTCTGAGTCGCTCTATGTCTTTCAGATTATATGTATCAATGACTTCACTGTCTTTATGTTCAAGAGTGATTAAATAAAGATAAAACAAATTATCAAGCATTTCAGAACTGAAATTATAGGAATAACCTTTTGTCGATCTCAGAACTCTATCAAATGTCTCAAAATCCATAGGTTCATCAAACACTATAACGCTTTCGATCGAAGACATCTTGAGACTCAAAGGATCTGAAATCGTAGAGCCTTCAATAAGTGGATATAGAGCGGTTATCATCAGTTCGCCATCGTGAACAATATAACCCTGACTCTTCAGATATTCCCGCAAAGTGATGTTCATTTTGTTGTATCCTTCTTTATCCCTGCGAACGTCAAAATCACGGAACGTGGCGTAGTCA
>JAZUEH010000060.1:0-5062 GCA_045640065.1 Bacteroidaceae bacterium | reverse complement strand
CAGGTCAAGGTCAACCATTATCACCCTCTTGCAGTTGTCTGCATAGCAGACAGCCATGTTGAGCATTACGAAAGTCTTGCCCGAACGTTCCATGAATGACGATACTGTAATGACTTTTGAATTCTGCTCGGTTTCCCCAAGGAAGTCAATGTTGGTGCACAGCATGCGCAGGGACTCGGTAAGAACGCTGTAACCCTTGCTGTTGTAGTATATGTTCAGCTGCCTGTGCTTGTCCTTGTCCTTGGATCTTTTCTTCCTGTCTTCTTCGATGAGGGGCACTTCGCCAAGGAAGGGGGCATCGGTGGCGCTTTCAATTTCCTTTCTTGAACGGACCTTGGTGTCAAGGAACAGGCGGGCAATGAGTATGATGCCCGGAATGAGCAGTCCGATGAGCACACCTATCAGTATGGATGAATTGCGGCTTGGGGTGATGTGCACTCCGGAACTTTCGGCAGAATCTATTACACGAACGTTGTTGTCGACCAGGGACAGGGCAAGCGCATTCTCCTCGCGCTTGTTCAGCAGGTAGTTGTAAAGGGACTCCTTGATTGCCTGCTGGCGTTCTATGCTTATCATCTGGCGGGCGGTCTCAGGCATTGACGTGAACTTGGCAAACTGGGCTGCCTCCTGGTCCTTGTAGTCGGCACGCTTCAGGCTCAGGTTGTTTATGAGGTTGTCAATGTTGCGCAGTATGTTGTCCTTGAGGGTGGCCAGATTCATGTTCATTTCCTTGATGACCGGATTCTCCTCGCTGGAACCGGCCAGCAGCTTGTCTATTTTCATGCGCTGCTCGTTGTAGCTGCGAATCTGGCTTTCAATGTTCAGGTCCTCAAGTCCGGTGTTGGTTATTATGAGTTCGCTGCCTTTGGCATTCTCCTGGATGTATTCCTTGAGATAATTGGCAAGGCGTATCTTGCTGTCTATGGCCTCGACGGCGGCCGCGCTCTGATTGCTTTTCTCAAGATAGGAGTTGACGGCATCTGTGGCGTCAACTATGCGGTTCTGGGTCTGGAAGTACTGCAGTTCCTGTTCGGTGGTGCTCAGTTCGTCGCCCACCATCTTTAGGCGTTCGTTGATTATGTTGGCGGTATTCATTGAGGCCACCTTCTTCCTTTCAACCGCATTGTTGTCATACTGTACGAAAAGGTAGTTCAGTATGTCGCAGGCACGTCTTGATGAAGAATCACGCAGGGTGAATGCCAGCATGGAAGCGTTGTTCCGGGTCTGGATGATTGACATGTTTGCGATTATGCGCTTTGCCACCCAGATGGGGTCCTCCTTGGTTATCTGGATTTCATGGCCATAATATTCGTTTGTGTAGAAGGGTGTGCCGCTGAATACCACCCTTATGCCGTTTACAACCACGGTGTCTCCCAAGTGGGCGGACATGATGCCGCTGCCTGTGGAAATCTGGATTTTCTTTTCATCGATCGGGGTGACCGCCACGTATGCGTAACCGGACTCCGGCTGGTCTATGAACTGGATAGAAACCGGGGTGCTGTTGTACAGCTCGATCATTCTGAAGCGAATCTTGGTCTTGTAGCTGATGTCGGCATTCAGATGCTTGATTACGCTGGTCATGAGTTCCTTGCTGCGGAACTCCAGAATCTCATTGGCCATGTTGACCTTGTTGATGAGATTTGTGTAGGTGTCAAGGCGGGCGCCTGATATCTGGTCCGAAGGGTTCTTTATCATGATTGACGCGCTGGCACTGTATGAGAACGATGCCGTAGCGTAATGGTATGCTGCCAGTCCTCCACATATTACAGCTCCAATGAGGAACAGGTACCAGTAGCTGAGCAGATAGAAGAATATGTCAGATATGTTGACTGACGATTCTGTGGTCTTGGTGCTGTTTTCTGTAGAATTGTTTTCCATTGCGGTTTTCAGAACAGGGTTAGGATAAGGACAGCAAATGATGAAAGTGTTGAAATGAGCGACAGGGGCAATGTCAGAATCTGGAGTCTGGAACTGGTGCGCTGGTCAATGCGCTTGTCGATTGTGGGCGCATAGATGAAGTCTCCCTGCTGCAGGTAGAAGACCGGCGAATCGTAAATGTCCTTTGACCTTGGGTCTACGGTGTAGACCTGACGGGTGTCGCCCGTGGTGCGGAAGACCTGTATCTTTGAGCGGTTGGCCATTTCGTTGATGTCGCCGACTGTAGCGAACAGTTCCAGCAGGTTCATGTTGCCGGAGGGGATGTTGATTACTCCGCCTCTACCGCCGAATTCACCTAAGACGGTGACCTTGAAATTCACGAATTCGGCCTTCACGACCGGCTCCTTTATATAGCCGGCGTCTTTTATGAGTCCTTCAATGTGGGCACACAGACCGTCAAGGCTCAGACCCTCGACGCGTATCTTGCCCAGAACGGGGAAGTTCAGGTATCCCAGGCTGTCAACCAGATATCCGTCCGATTCGCTCAGTCTTGCCTGCTGTCCGCGGAACATGCCGTCAGTGTCGTCGGTAACGCTGAAACTGGGGTTGAAGGGGGTTGCCAGGGCTGCCGGCGAACTTGATACCACTATGCTGATGCGGTCTCCGCGCAGTATCTGCTGGTGGGGGTACTGCGATACAGGATATGTGTGGTAGATGTCCATGTCCTGCAGGTAACCAACGCGTTTGTACGCTCCGCATGAGCAGAGACAGGCTGCTGCAAGCAGGACTGTGACTATGCTTATTATATTATAGTGTTTCATATTGGCAAAAATAGTCTATTTATTTGAGTTTGACAACTTTTTTATCATGCCGGTTGCAAGGTACAGATAGCGTGCGGCACATTCTCTGGGACAATATCTTACAAGAAGCAGGATGCGTGACGGTATTCCTGCCAGACGCAGTCTTTTCCCGTTTCCGAAACTGCCGTCAAGCATGACCATGTCAAACAGCCTGTCAGAGTGGCGGGCGGGGGCATTGGGTGCTACCGGAAGCAGTTCCGGATCTATTCCGGTCAGTCTTACAAGCACCGTGTGGAGCAGGGCTGTCCACTTAGTCATGGACAGACGGTCCAGCATGTCTGCAAGTTCCCTGCGGTCAACGACGGGCATGTAGCGGCTGTATGCCAGAGCCAGGTCGGCGAACTGCTTGATGCCTATTCTGCCTGTGAGGATGTGGTGCAGTATGTGGGCGTTGAGCGTTACCAGCGTATCCATGGGCGAGAGCCGTCCGTCAATGATGTGGGGACTGCCCATGATGCGGCGGAAATGTCTGGATGAAAGCGAAGTCCAGTCACGGTGGTGCTCTATGGTTATGCCTTTCCAGAAATATGAGATGTCGTTGTCGCTGTCGACCGTAATGGGACTGTCAGTGTTGCGCCGTGCAATTTCAAGGGCACGGTTCCAGTCGTCAGGATTTGAAAAATACCAGTCTATGTCGCCACAGCCCCTGTGCATGGGATTGGAGTAGAGGCATGACAGGCTGTTGCCTTTCAGCAGGGCGTATTCCAGCCCGTTCCTTTTCCATGTCTCTTCCTGGACAAGTACAATACGTTCGGTAAGCTTGTTGAAATATTCGATTCTACGGACGTGATCCTGCCAGACATCCATGACATCCTGTGGAACGGTGTCGGGCAGAACGTCATATATGAGCGAGTATATGCTCTGCGAAGCCGATGCGTTGAGCACCGTTCTCCACAGTCCCGGGTCGGACGACAGGGAACCGTAGTCTATGTCAGTGCCCCACAGCGCCTTCCTGAGCAGGGTAAGCATGGTCTGCATGGTCTGTGGCGTGTTGCCCAGCACATAGTCGTAGATTCCTATGCAGTTGTCAATCATCCTGTCGCGGGTGAACATCCTTTCAAAGCGCTTGCGTGCCCTCTGGCAGTACATGCTGTATGTGTCGCTGTCAGATGTGATTTCAACTATGGCATCGGCCAGTGCCCTGCTGTCACGTGTGGGGACTATGATGCCCGATTCCCCGTGTGCGTTGACCCAGTGGACTCCTGAGCCTTCGATGTGTGTCGAGATGACAGGACGGCCGCAGCTCATGGCCTCAAGCTGGACAATGGCGTACGCTTCGGTCTTCATGGTGCTGCTCAGCACGAATACGTCACATGCTCCGAACCAGGCCGGAAGCTCGCTGTCGGGGATGAAGCCCGGAAAGAAGATGCGGTCCTGTATGCCTGCTTCGGCGGCCTGCCGTTTCATCTGTCCCAGAAGCGGACCTTCGCCGCCTATGATGGTGACATAATTGTCAGGGAGCAGTCTTGTGGCTTCGATAAGATATTCGAATCCCTTGTATGCCACGGCCCTGCCAAGTGAAAAGACTACCTTGCGGTTGGGAAAACGCGCTTTGATGCTTGAGGCACGGTATGGGCTTATCTTTAGCCCGTCAATGCCTATGGGCAGATAACTGGTCTTGAACTGCCATCTGGTAAGATGGTCCGACTGGGCCACATAGACAGGCGATGTGCCGACAATCCTGTCGGCCCTTTTCAGCAACCAGTTCTGGAATGGCAGGAACAGGCGCAGAAGGGTCTTCTGCTTGACGATGTCACTGTGCCAGTGGACCACCACCTTGCCGCGGAAAGGAGTCAGGAAAAGTGCGATGACGGCCATCGGGTCCGGGTGGTGTATGTGGATTATGTCATAGTTCCCATGCTTCACGAGCCGCCTGAGTTCCAGTATGAGCGCAGGCGAAATCATGGTGGCTGCAACGTTGGCGATTGTGGGAACCACTATTATCCGGGCATGGTCGTTGATGCGTATCTCGTATTTGTGGCCAATCCTGTCAGGTGTGGGGTAGGCGGCGCAGAGCATGTCGCACTCTATGCCGCGGCGGCCAAGTCCGCCGGTCAGGTTCTCCATGACCTTCTCGACACCGCCTTTGATGGGGTAGAACTTGCCAAGCTGCAGGACTTTCATGACTCTTCAATTACTGTCTTCATGAGTCCTGCCAGCTCATTGGGACTGCTGTAATCGAAGAATACCGCATTCCCTCCTGCCGATGTCTCATGGGCATAAGGAAGATCTGAAAGGATCATCCGGCCTTCAGGATTGGCTGACATGTATTCGCTTATGGGAAGTCCCCATGTCTCGATGCGTGACGGGAAAACCAGACAGTC